>MFXW01000018.1 GCA_001787585.1 Candidatus Peribacteria bacterium RIFCSPHIGHO2_02_FULL_53_20 | reverse complement strand
CGTGATGCATAAGCCGGTGGGAGTGGAGACGACGAATGTGGAAGGAGACCGACCCCCCTTCGCTGTTGCGGCTACGGGGGGCAGGGGAAACCAAGGAGACCAAAGAAACCAACGAACAGATCTAAAGAGAGGATTGAGTGTGAGAGATTTATTACCCAAAGAATTACGTGGGAAAGTTTTTCCCATCGGTAGATTAGACAAAGATTCGGAAGGATTGCTGCTCTTCACCAATGATGGAGTGCTCGCATATCGACTGACGCATCCAAAGTTTGATCACGAGAAGGAATATATGGTCATCGTGGATGAACCGGTGACCGACGGGCAGTTGCGGAAATTACGCGAGGGAGTGATGCTCTTTGGGGAGAAGACAAAACCGGCGAAGGTAACGCGTATGGGCAACAAGCAATTTCTTTTGGCGCTTACCCAAGGCAAAAACCGGCAGATACGGAGAATGTGTCAGAAAGTGGGGGTGGAGGTATTGAGGCTGGAACGGGTGCGGATCATGACGTTGAAAGATGAAAGATTGAAGGAAGGGCAAATTCGGACTCTGCGACCAGAAGAAGTCGCTGAATTATTGAAATCAGTTGGTGTATAAATTTACATCACTACGTGATGCATGTATTTGGTTTCCACTTTCTTTTGTCTGCCCGACAAAAGAAAGTGGAGAAAGAAAAACGCACCCGCCTTCGTTCCGCTGAGGCGGAACTACGGACGGGCAGGTCGCTCGCCCGGCGTAGCTCCGCAGAGCGAAGTCGGGCAACACCCCCCATGGCGCACGGAGCCCCGCCAACCATAATTATCTGTAGCGAGTAATGCTATTATTATGTATTAACGTATTAATACATTGATACATCACACCAAATCAATATCACCTAAAGAGTCGCATAGTCACCTTGGTATCGTCTCCACCGCTCCAAAATGCTGGATCCAGTAGGTTCCCTCGATTCCGATACCAATTTCCTTGAAGCGTTCGGTGAGGATGTTGGCGCGGTGCGTGGGGGAGTCCATCCAATCCTGCATGACATCTTCGACGGTCTGTTGACCACGGGCGAGATTTTCTCCGAAGGCTGCGGTGAAGCTGCGGCAGTCGCAGTTTTGCGCGGTAACATTGCCGTAGCCGCCGCGCTGGATGCGATTCTGGGGTGTTTCCCCTTCGGGCGATTCGTGGCTGAAGAAATTTCGGTTCTTCATATCCTCTGCATACGCTTGCGCCGAAGCCTGTAGCTTCAGATTGCGTTGCAGAGGTCGCACGCCGGCTTCCTGGCGTTGCTTATTCACTGCGAGAACAATTTCCGCACGGAGCTTTTCCAGAGTGGCATCCGTCCGAAAAGAATCGCGTTCTAGCAGACGTGCCTTGCGGCGCTTCTCGCTTTCCGATTCCGTTTTCCATACCTCAGTTGTCTTCCTCCGTTGGCGTTGGGAGACTTTTGGCTCTTCCACCTTCGGTTTTTTCTGCTGCAGACGAGCGTCCAGTTCCTTCGGGCGATTTTGGCGTTCGCGTATACGGGCTCGCTGCTCCTCGCGCTGCACTTCCGAGCGTTTATCTGTGTTCTCGCGCACCTGCAACACGTCTTCGGCATATCGGGCAGAGACGACTTGTGGGGAAAGGAGACAGATCGTGATGAAGAGAGAGAGGAGACGGCGCATGATGCAATTATACAATTACTATCCATTTCTGCTATACTGGTAAGAAATGCGCATCATCCCCCATGGAGCGGCTCGCCCCCACTTCACTCTGCTGATGCAGAGCTTCGCGGGGTCTTGTGTTGCTCTATTATCCCTCTCGTTATCATGAAGATTATTCCCCATGGCGCCGCCCGAGAGGTTACCGGTTCTTGTCATGAACTGCAGGTGTGCGGGAAGAGAATCCTCCTCGATTGCGGACTCTTCCAGGGCAAGCGCAAAGAATCGTCTGTGAAAAACAGCACATTCACCTTTGATCCCTCCAAAGAGATCGATGCCATGGTACTCAGTCATGCGCACATGGATCATGTGGGACGCGTTCCCCTTCTGTGGAAACAGGGATACCGGAAACCCATTTACTGCACCTACGCGACGAAGGATCTCGCCGCCGTGATGCTTATGGATGGGGGATACATCCAGGAGAAAGATGAAGAATACCATCGCAAGCACCTAAAGGGATCCATGATTGCATTTGATGGACCGCTCTATACCCAAAAAGATGCCATTGCATGCATGGAGCTCTTTCATGGCGTGAATTATGGCGAGTGGTTTTCCGTTATTCCCCCTTCGACAAGCTCAGGGCAAGCTGGTGTCCGCTCCCAATTTATTGAAGCGGGGCACATCGTGGGATCGGCGATGGTTGTTCTTGAGGTAGATGAAAGGCAGGAGGGGCAGAAAGAGCAAGGTATTCGTCGTATTGGATTTTCCGGGGACATCGGGCGCAAACATCTACCAATTATCCGTGATCCCGCGCCGATGCCGGCGGTGGATACGATGATTTGCGAGAGTACGTATGGCAATCGGACGCATGAGGATATCGTGACAGCAAGAGAGCATCTGCGTGACGTGGTTGTGAAGACGGCGAAGCGTGGGGGCAAGGTTCTCATCCCCGCGTTCTCCCTCGAGCGCACACAGGAGATTATCTACGATCTGCATCTTCTCTGGGATGCACGGCAGATTCCGGCATTGCCGATCATCATCGATTCGCCGCTGGCACAGCGGGTCACAGATGTTTTCATGAAGCACCCCGAGTGCTATGACCAACGCATCTACACAGAATTTCTGAGCCGGGCACATAACCCTTTCCAATTTTCCCTTGTGCGCTATAGCGAATCCGTGGACGAAAGCAAAGCGCTCAATGGCACACCGGGTCCCATGATCATCATGGCAGGATCTGGCATGTGTGAAGCGGGTCGCATCCGTCATCACCTAAAAAACGAGCTTCCGGATCCGCGTAACACGGTTCTCGCTGTGGGATTTATGGCGGAGAACACGCTCGGACGGCGTGTCATCGATCCAGCAATCACAGAAGTGAAGATTTTTGATGAGATGGTTCACAAGAAAGCCGAAGTGATCTACATCCATGCGTATTCCGGACATGCGGATATGGCAGATCTCGATCGGACTATTCTCGGAGTCGATGGGCTGAAGAAATTGATTCTTGTACACGGAGAGTCCTTGCAGATGGAACCACTGAAGCATCGCATGCAGGCGATCAAGCCGGAGATGGAGGTCGTGATGCCGGAGAGGGAAGAGGTGATAGAAATTTAAAATTGCAAATTGCAAATTGCAGAGAGCCATCGAGGGGATAAGCTGGGCTCATGCACCACTACACCCTCCGCCAGATGCTCCGGATCGTCTGGATCGTGGGATGGTCAGATTTTTTTCTGAAATATCGGGGGTCCGTTCTGGGGTATGTATGGTCGCTTCTGGCGCCTCTCGCGAAATTTCTTGTCATCTACTACGTGTTCCGTCCTTTCGTCAGCGACACGATTCCGTACTACTCGCTCTATCTCTTCCTCGGCATCATCGTGTGGGAGCATTTCACCGTTACCACCACGCACTGCATGACGGTGCTCCATGAAAAGGCGGCGTTCGTGCAAAAATTGCCGTTTCCGCGGATTCTCCTCATGCTTATCGTGGGATGGACCAATCTCATTATTTTTTTGACGCATCTCCTCATTTTTGTCGTCTTTGTACTGGTAACGGGAAAGGGGTTTTCAGGACATTGGATCTATGTGCCACTCATTATGTTGCACATGACGATCTTTGCAGTGGGAATAGGAATGATCCTCTCCGCGTACTGTCTCAAATACCGCGACATTCCGCATCTGTGGAGCATTGCCACGCAAGTACTTTTCTGGCTCACGCCGATCACCTATGCCTATAGCCTTGATGTGCCAATTTTGCAGACGGTACGGCGATTACCGGAAATGATTCATGACCCAGCATTCCATACTCTCTTTGGAGTCTTCGTGCAGTTTCAGCCGCTGTCTCTCATCATGTACGATTTGCGCCGGGTGACGCTCTATCCGAAGGAACTCGGGACGCCGTCTTGGGAGCATCTTTTCGGCATGACGGCGGTGTTTATTCTTATTTTTTGCATCGGAGTGGTTATTTTCCAGAAACGGAGCAGGCATTTTGTGCAGGAATACTGAATCGTGAGATCGTGAGTGGTGAGATCGGGATTCGAGTACATACGATCTCACCACTCACGATCTCACGATTTTCCGGCATACTATCTCCATGGATCCCGTCCTCTCCTGCAAAGGCATAATCAAAACTTTCCGCCGCACACTCATTCCCGTGCGCCATTTACAGGAACGCATGATCATGCCGAGGCTCAGGCGAGCGTCGTGGAGTGTGACCGCGGTCGATGACGTGTCACTGAGCGTTGCTCCTGGTGAATGGATCGGGCTCTATGGTCCAAACGGTTGCGGCAAAACCACGCTTCTGCGGATCCTCGCCGGACTTCTTGTGCAGGATGCGGGCACTGTCACACGCAATGCGCCACTTTCTTGCTTTTTCGATCTCAGCGTCGGATTCCATGAAGAACATACAGCGGAGGAAAATGTGCGGATGCATGCGTTGCTGCAAGGGGTCGATTCCGCAAACATGCAACGGGTGCTTGCAGCCGTGCGCTCTTTTGCCGGGATCGGTGAACACTGGAATCTTCCCTTGAAATGCTACTCCGTTGGCATGCGTCTCAGGCTCGGTTTTGCCGTCGCGACCGCTGCTCCAGCAGAAGTGCTCCTTCTCGATGAAATTACTGCCGTTGGCGATCAGGCATTCAAGGATCGATGTTGGGAACATCTCTTCCATCTCAAACGCGACGGCCATAGTGTGGTGATGGTGAGCCATGACATGGGCGATCTGGAACGGATTTGTGACCGTGTCATGCTGATGGAACACGGCAGAATTCTTAAAGAAAAAACTCTGATGCCGGTATCGTCTTCTCATGCGGAATCGGCGTCTGCCTCAAAGCTCATCGCCGTTTCGTTATAAGCCGTTCTCTCGACCAACAATTTTTCCAAGGTACAGCGTCTTTGATACTCCCAGAAACGCTGCACTTCGAGATGTTCGATATATCTCTGTAATAATGCCGATGTCTGCAAGTCCGCGAGCATTCGTGCAAATACGGGTTTCCGGGAAAGCACATCTTGCGGCACGAGAATGCCCAGTCCGAATAATCCACTGCAAAATTGTGCATGCCACCGCCTGCCCGAGCCTTTCAAAAAGTCTTCTATGGCCGTTCGCACGCCATTGCGCGGTCCCCCTTCCTTTTCGGCATTGTACAGGTGCGGATTCAATCCTCCCTGTCCAAGGAGTTCAGAACTTCCCCGTGCAATGCCGCTCTTCCCACAGGGGTGTCTGGCATGTTTCGGAATGCGATGGGGATCGTAGTACATGTCGCGTCTTCCATACGGCCATTCGGTGTCATGGAGAAAGATCAAAGGAGATTCCTTCCATGCACCGATGGCTTTGAGTTCATGGAACACGGTGTACCAGTTGTGGTCCCCGTCGATGAGTACGGTCTCTGCACTCAGCTGTGGGAGAATTTCCAGGCTTGGTATGGTGTGTATCCTCAGTACGTCTGTCCCTTCAGCAGTAAACGCAGACAGATCACAAGAAGGATGTGGATCGATGGCATGCACATGTCCGCCGGAAGTTTTCGCATAGCTGATCAGTTGCCGCGTTAGCAGCCCAGATCCTATGCCAATTTCTACGAAACTTTGCACATGTGCTTCTCTGCAAATGGGCTCGATGACGGATGGCCAGAAACGTTGCATAGGCGATGGGTAGAGGGAAAACGTTCCTCTCTCAATACATCGTAGAGTCGAGCGAACTCCTGCGCCACATCGCTGACGCTTTTGTGCAATACATTCCGCGCATTGAAGATTGCCTGTCGGTACTCCTCACTGCCGATATATGCGGCTATCTCTTCGGCAATTGCTACGGGATTCCACGATGATGCGATGCGACCGGCTCCGGTAGATTCCATGCGTTCCTTCAATGCCCCCATTGGGGTGACGTATGCGGGGATTCCGGCTTTCCAGCTTTCGGAGAGCGCAAAACAGAATGTTTCGGGGTATGTAGAAAGAATCGCTACGAGATGAGGATTCATGCTCTTGAATATATTCGGAAGATCTGATCGCCGGTAGCGTCCCATACAAGAAACCAAAGGCGAATGGAATTTCGCAAATGCATTTGCGTCTGCTCCCAGAACGACGCAGCGTATTCCTCGCTGCATCAACTCTTGTAAAACCTGCTCCACAAGGAAGCGCCCTTTGTGTACGGCATGTGTGCAGCCCAAAAAACACACGACAGGACCATCCTTCCTTCCATCGATGCATGTACCACTCATATGCATTACGCCATTCGGAATGATCCTCCGCATGCCACCGACACTTGAAAACACGGAATCGAAGAGCGAAAGTGCGGATTCCGAGGGCGCAATGATGACGTCTACTGATGCCAGAGCCTTCTTGGCGGCATTTCTCCATTGCCCATGTCTGCAGCGCATGCCCGGACACCTTTTCCACCAAGACGCAACGCCGTGATAACTGCCATTCCTATCTGTCAGCGTGGGCTCCGATGAAAGTGCGTAGTAGTCATGCACGGAGTAGAGGACGCGCGCGCCGGACTGCTTCGCAATCGTGAGGATAGCAAAGGAAAAGCCCATCGTATGATGCACATGGACTACATCGCGTGGATGTTGTGCGAGAACATCCCCAGCCGCAGCAGACATTGCATCGCTGCTTTCAACAGGAACAGTCCACACTTCCTCCCAATCACCAATATATCGATGCACGCAGAGATTTCCGGAAACGGGATACATCACGAGGATATCTGCGGATGAACGCAACTCCGTAATCAGATCCCACACGTGGAGTTGTGTGCCGCCAAAGGCATCTGCTCGCGGAGCATTATGGAGAATGTAAGCGATGGAGAGACGGTCTAATGTCTGGGGGCGCAAAAGATTTCTCATGCGGTTGCGCAGTGCCGGAAGAACACGGTCTTTCTTTTGAAACGCAGCTACGTGCTGCCGGAACTCCGGATAACGCTGATCCAGAATGTTTTCGTGTGCTTGGATGGTTGTTTGCCCAGGAAGCAGGTCGCCTGTTGCGCGCATGACGACATGTCCTTCGTGTGCAACAAAGACGGTGTCTTCCAGGAGATGACGCCACCCACAGGCTGACGCGCGCAAGCACCAGTCATTCTCTTCGCCGTATCCGCGCCCGAAGACCGTATCGAAATATCCCACGGCGTTGATGGCATCACGTCTCATATACATGCAAAACCCCACGCCTACGGGGATTTCTGGCCTGCGTCTCTCCGAGAGTACGCGAAGAAGTCTTGCGGAGGCGTTACTCCCCATTTTCTTGAACCATGCGCGCTCCCCCGGAGATTGAAACAGAGAATAGATAGAGGCTTCATTGGAGAGAGGAGTGACGCTGGCAATATTGGGAGAGCTATGGGCGGTATCGGCGAGAGTACTAAGCCATCCCGGGGTCACTTCCGTATCGATATTGAGCAGTACAACGTCATTACGAGAAAAGCGCATGCCGCGGTTCACAGACAGTACGAATCCGAGATTTTCTGTATTTCGCAGCAGTAGGATCCGTTCCGGATGGGTGTGTTCGAACGATTCCAGCATGTGCACCGTTTCGATATCTGTGCTGCAGTCGTCGATGAACATGATACGGTAATCGATGTTCTGCGTCCGTCCGAGGACGCTTTCTACGCACCGCTTCAACCATTGCGATCCGTTGAAGACAGGAATGATGATATCGACAGCCGGAAGCGAGGGTGAAGATGCCATTGGAGAAATGTAAGTCTACAGTCCCAATTTCTCAGCAACACCCTTCATAGCCTCGAGCGTTATTCCCACGAATTCATCGAGAGGCATTCCCAAAAGCGTTTCGCATTGCCGGATCTGCTCGCGATCCACCTGCGCCGCAAACGCTTTATCCTTCAGTTTCTTCGTGACACTTTTTATTTCCACGTCCGCGATCTTCTTGCTCGGTCGCACGTAGGTTACGGCGATGATGAAGCCTGTAAGCTCGTCGACGCAGTAGAGGCATTTCCGCAGCATCGTCGTGAGCGGATACTCCGCGCCGTACTTGGACTGATAATGCGCGCGGATATCGCCGAGGAGTTCTGCAGGCGCTTTGATCGTCTGGAGCAAATGATCGAGCGTATCGCCGCAGTGCGCTTCGTAGTCTTTATCCAGCTTGTCCCAGTCGAGATCGTGGAGCATTCCCGCAACTTTCCATGTCTCTGTGTCTCCGCCGAATTTTTTTGCAAGCGCTTCCATAGCAGCACCGGTGGCGATCAAGTGCGCGCGCGTTTGATCTGCATGCGATTCAATAAGACCGTGGGCGGCGGGGAGGAGGTGGCCGTAGGAGATGTGCTGAAGCAGGGGAATGCTTGCGGAGGTCATAGGTGAGGATGGAAAGGAAGCAGAAGATGCAAAGGATTCAGAAGATTCAGAGGATGCACTCCTCTGAATCTTCTGCATCGTCTGATTCTTCTGATTCTTCTCCAAGGGTTTCATCAAAGGAAACAACACCACATCCCGCAAATTTTCCTGCGCGGTCAACAGAGCAACGATCCGGTCGATTCCCATGCCCCAACCGGAGCAAGGAGGACAGCCATGCTCGAGTGCTTCGACGAATTCATCGTCTTTCCCATGTGCATCGCTGTCGCCGCTTTCTTTTGCCGTGGATTGTTCTTGAAAACGATTTGCCTGATCCACAGGATCGATTAATTCGCTGTAGGCATTCACAATCTCCCAGCCGCCAACGACAAGCTGGAAGCGGTCGGTGATCGCAGGATTTTCATCATTCCTCCGTGCGAGAGGGGAGAGA
>MFXW01000017.1 GCA_001787585.1 Candidatus Peribacteria bacterium RIFCSPHIGHO2_02_FULL_53_20 | reverse complement strand
TTCTCTTGAGTCGCATGACTGACATGGTAGGAGATGAGAGTTTCCTATGTCAGCCCCTAGTTTTTTTATTCCGATATGTATCTTCACTTTCTTTTAGTTTTCGTGAAACGGCTAATGTAACCCTCTGAAATCGAAAGCAAAAAATGCTATCTATGAAGTACAGCACTGTGATAATGATCGAAAATATAGCCATACCCCACATCATACACACGTATATAAGGTATTAGGACTAGTTCCTCATAAGCTCCAGTATCCCGCTCCAACTCTTCAATTTGGCTTTCAAAACATGTTTATGCCATCAAATGAATCTTGTATTCTTTGACAATAGAGACTATAATAAGTACGTATTTCAGTACTTACTTTAGTATGACAACTGTTACGTATACCAATTTCCGGCAAAATCTTGCTCACTATCTCGATAAGACGGAACAGGACTGTGAGGAGGTCGTTATATCAAGGAGCAAGGGAAGGAATGCCATTCTTTTATCTTTGGATGATTTCCTTTCTTTACAAGAAACTGCATATCTTCTTTCCTCTAAGGCAAACAGAAAGCACCTGGAAAAATCCCTTCGAGAGGTAAAGACAGGAAAGACTGTTCGTTTTAAGCCCTGAGAAAATGCTGGTTGAGTTTACCAAGTCGGCAGATGAGGACTACCAATGGTGGAAAGAGAATGAACCCAAAAAGGCAGACCGAATACAGAGGTTATTGGAAGATATAAAAAGCAGACCTTTTAAAGGCATTGGTAAGCCAGAGCCACTGAAATTCGACCTTCAGGGGTATTGGTCTCGCAGAATTGATAAAACGAATCGCCTTGTGTATGCAATTCATACAAAAAAATTACCGTTATTTCTTGCCGCTTCCACTACTAAGGCACTTCCCAGTTCCGCATAAGCTCCAGTATCAATAGACGCATCCTTGCCGCATGTGTATTCGCGATCTATTCTATTCTCATCTCCTGTAGCTGCACCTCTGCCTGCCCCATATCCGGACGATATTTCAACGCATGTTCAAACGCCTGACGCGCTTCCTCCATCTTCCCCATTCTCCGATACACAACGCCGAGATTGTAATACGCATTCGGATAGTGCGGATGAATCTGGAGCGCGCGGAGGTATTGCTCGACGGCTTCGGCATATCTTCCCTGCTGCACATACAGCGCACCGAGATTCAGGGGCGCTCCGGGGTCATGCGGATCAAGGATCCTCGCTCTGCGATACGCTTCCTCCGCTTCGGGAAATTTTCCGGCTTGGGAAAGGAGGATCCCCAGACCGAAGTATGCATCGTATTCCCCGGGATTGGTGCGAATCGCTTCGCGGAAAGAGATCAGGGATTCCTGGAGTTTGCCCTGCTTGCGGTAGAGCGTGCCGAGATTACTCCATGTGCTCGCGAGAGGACGCAGAGCGATCGCCTGTTTGTAGTGCTCCTCGGCATTCTCCAGATCCCCTTTCTGGTAGTACACCGTTCCAAGGTTGTTGTGTGCAGTCTGGGCTGTGGGATACAAAGACAATGCGTGCGTGAAAAGCGGGATGCTCCCCTGCCACAGACGAGATTGGGAGAACGAGAGAGTTATGAAAACAATGACTATCGCGGATGTCGCAAGAAGAACAGGACCGCGGGAACGGCGCATGCCCCGCTCCAGCAATGCAGCAATCATCAGCAATGCAATAATCGACGCGAGGTACGCATAGCGATCGGAGGCGAAGTACACATCCTGTGCTGCAAATCCTCTGCGGTAATTGATGAATGTGGGTGCGAGCAGGATGCCAAATGCCAGAAGACTGAGAAAAGGCCATCGCACACGGCGATAGAGCAAGATGGAAGCGACGATGAGCGCACCCAATATTAGACAGGAAACAAAAATCGCAGGTGTGGTGAATGCGATGGGGGCATCGAACGGATAGAAGATGGAGAGAGAAACCGGTGCGACGATTTTCTGGAGATAGAACACGATGCTGCGCGCGGCCATAAAGAATATTTCGAGCGGGTGAACTGCTCCCATCTGTCCCGATTTCCCGTAGAGAGCGATAACGCCGAAGATGATGCTCAACGCAAAAAATGGAATCATGCGCTTCACGTCCTGACGCGAGATCTTCCCCAAACGATAGCATACGATGAGAAACATCATGACCGGGAACGTGACCGCGCTCACTTTGGAAAGGAGTGCACACAAAAACGCGATGAAAATTCCCGCATATTTCTTCTGCGAAGGGCGCTCTTCATGGAGAAGGAAAAGGAATGTCGCAAGAAGAAAGAAGAACGCGCTCAGAATATCCTTGCGCGCGGAGATCCATGCCACAGCCTCGGTGTGGAGCGGATGCACGGCAAACAAGAGCCCCGTGAGAAGCGCTGCGATGCGATTACCCCGGAGAAGCAGATACGCGATCCCCGTGACGAGCAACGCATTTCCCGCATGCAGAAGGATATTGGTCAGATGATACACAAACGGTGACATGCCGCCGATGAGATAGTTGATTTGGTAACTGAAAAACGTGAGCGGAATGTAGAGCTCCGGATCGTACATGGTGAATATTTTCCAAAGCGTCCACGGTGTCATCGCCTGCACGACGGGATTTTCAAAAACGAGGAGATCGTCGTCCCAGGAGATGAATTCCCCGAAAAGGGAGGGACCGAAGGCAAGGAGAACGAGAACGAGCACTAGTCCTCCAAGCAGTATGATCTGTCTTCGTGAAGGGAAAGAAATGTCTGACGATTGTTTGGAAGAAAGCGGAAGCACGGAGAAATTCTACCCCAGCAGCACCCCTCCGCGGGTGCGGAAACATGCCAATAGCTATCCAACAGTACCCTTGTGCTCTACGATTTTTTTCTGCAAGAGAGATACTCCGACCTGATCTACGGTACTGAGGAGTGATGGAACCCGTTCTCGGATGGTCTTCAGAATCATCTGAACACGCGCAGCATGAAGAGCAGAGAGATGTCGTCGCGAACTGTTTTCGACAAAGGCTATACATCCCCACATACCCCCCCGCAATCGTCGCAACCATACCTCCGAGTACACTTGCAGGCGGCATACGTTCATGAAAGATCAACGATGCCCCTGCAGCCATTGCCGCGCTGATAGCAATGATCCTCTTGGTACAACGCGCCTGTTCCGTACTGCAGAGCACATATGTTACTGCAGCATTATGATCGATAGACTGGGTGGCAATGTTCCGAAGATCCTCACAGTAGTGCGAAGCATCTTTTTCATTCAGACGAAAACACTACGCAAAGACGACAGATATGCAATCTTTTGGGGCAGAAATGCAACAATACAACCCTCGCCTCCACCCTTATGAATGGTGCGCTTGGCGGGACTTGAACCCACAACCTTCGCCTTCGGAGGGCGACACTCTATCCAATTGAGCTACAAGCGCAGTGAGAGAAGTATGAATCAGGAATTATGAATCCGGAAGCCCGAAAAACTGCACCGTATTCTCTGTCGTGATCCGATCAACTTCCGCAAGCTCTATCCCCTTCTCCTGAGCCACGCATTTTGCAACTTCAACGACGTACGCAGGCTCATTCCTTTTCCCACGATACGGAATCGGAGTGAGGTACGGACTATCGGTCTCAACCATCAGCTGTTCGATCGGGCACATCCGGATCGTCCTGCGCATTTCTTCGGATGCAGGGAACGTTGCGATGCCGGTAAACGAGAGAAAATGCCCCACTGCTACGAGTGGTTCCACGTCTTCCCATTTCTCCGTACAACAGTGGATAACGATGCGCGGCAGCTCGACTTCTGCGATGATCAATCGGATATCGGCGATGGCATCGCGACAATGGACCACTGCGGGCTTCTGCAATTTCTTCGCAAGCAACAGTTGTTCCCGGAATGCCCTCTGCTGAACCTCCTTTGGACTATGCATGTAGTGGTAATCGAGTCCGATCTCTCCAACCGCAACGGCTTTTTTGCTGGACAGCATCTTGACCATTGGCACCTGATCCCTCGTTATTTCCCACGAACTTGCGCAATGGGGGTGCATGCCAATCGTACAAAAAATTTGTTCATGTTTTTCTGCTATTTGTAAGCACTTCTGCGATTCCTCTATCGTATCCCCAATGCAGATCATGCGGTCGACTCCTGCAGCAATAGCCTTGGAGATCACCGCATCGAGATCGGCATCGAATTTCGCGTCGACAAGATGGCAGTGGGAATCGATCATGCAAGGAGTGTAGCAATTCTTCTCCATATTCTTGACTCAGAGTGTTTTCTGCGGAGAATGCCCGCAAATGACTGAAGAACAACATATTTCTGTCGCAAATCAGAAAACACAAGGCAGTGATGCTTCACGAGATGCTGATCCCAGAAACGAGCAAGGAGGAGTTGATACAACGGAGAAAAATAGCACGCTACAGCTCGAACTGGTGCGCCATGAAATCTATGCGCTCGCCAAAGCTGCCGTCGCATCTTTTCCGGATAAAACCTTTCCGGACTATCTTCTGTATTTGCGTTGCGTCGATAGTTTTGAGAGGCACCTGGCAAAAATCTACATTCATTCTTACGAAAAAAGAGAAAACCCTGACGATGCGCTGAAAGCAGTACTAGAGAGACTCGCAAGTGATGCAGATGGAGTGCTGAGCAACCTCTTTGCTAACTACGGAAGAAGACTTGATAAGCACGAAATGCACAACCACGAGAGCACCGCGAAGCAAGCACGATATGTACACGTCGATGCAAAAGGACAAGATCACGTTGATTTATTGCGCCTGGATACCGTTGAAATGCTTCTGAGTAAGATGGCGTCAATGCTCCCAAAATTTCACATCAACAAACGCATCGGCATGGATCAAGATGCTGATGCTGCTGTCAATGATGCGTTCGACAATCTCCGTGAGACATTGGGTCTGAATGATTAAGAAGATTGCAATTCTAAAACGATGTCGTACTATGGTTGTATGCCTCCCAACGAGCTGTTCATCAAGCGTTTACGCAACGAGTTTTCCGTCGCGCCCGATGTACAAATCACGCCAGAGACAGACTTCTACGAGCTGATTGGCAATGGCCGTCAGGAAGTACTCGAGCAACTTCAAAAGCGTATGAGTGTTCAAATCGGAACGGCACCCGACAAAGCGGCAGATTTCTTTAATACCGGCATGCAAGCAGAATTCTTGGGCGAGGACAAAACACTAGATTCGGGCGCGCCAAATACCGTCGGTCGCCTCTCTGCCATGATTGACTTTATCCACGAGCGGGCACTGCCGGACAACGGGTCCAGCTAAAAAGAAAATGATGATGGGATATGTGAAATCACCCTTCATTATTCAGAATGCATCATTCATAATTCAGCTATGGGTCGGTAGCTCAGTTGGTAGAGCAGTGCCCTTTTAAGGCATTGGCCGCGGGTTCAAATCCCGCCCGACCCACCAAAAAAAATGAAAACCACCCTCATTACCGGCGCCTCTGGTGGCCTCGGCGTGGAATTCGCAAAGCTTTTCGCAGCGGACGGTTACGATCTTGTGCTCGTCGCACGAAATCAGGAGAGACTGCAAGCACTCGCAAAAGAATTGGAATCCACATACAACGTCGCTGCGCATGTCATTGCCACCGATCTCTCTCAGCCCAATGCCGCCACGATGCTCGTCGAAGAAGTACGGAAGAAGAACATGATGATCCATACGCTCGTGAACAATGCTGGCTTCGGTGCCTTCGGACTTTTCCATGAAACACCGTACGACCAAGAGAAACAGCTACTCCAAGTGAATATCACTGCGCTGACCGATCTCACAAAACTACTTCTGCCTCAGATGGTACAGCGCAAATCCGGAGCAATTCTGAACGTCGCCTCTACTGCTTCATTCCAGCCCGGCCCTCTTATGGCCGTGTACTACGCAAGCAAGGCATATGTGATGAACTTTTCTCTCGCATTGAGTGTGGAATTGAAAGGAACGGGCGTCACGGTAACGTGCCTCTGTCCTGGCCCCACAAAAACAGGCTTCGAGAAAAATGCGCACATGGGAACATCGCGCCTTTTTCAAAAACGCGTGATGGATGCCGCCACTGTTTCCCAAATTGGATACCGCGCACTCAAATCCGGACGACCGCTCGTCGTTGCCGGAAAACTCAACGCATTTGGTGCGTTTATGACGCGCTTCATTCCACGAATATGGGTCGCGAGGATTGCGAGACAAGTCCAAGTTCCGCGATAATGGCTGTACACATGGAAGAAGATTTTTTTACAGGCCAATGTCATAATCCGGATGAATTGCAGGAAGAACATTTTCACACAGGAGGAGGACTGATTGATCAAGATACAGATGCGCTGGCAGCCGAAATTAACGGATTCCTGACTCATGGCAAAGTGGAGATCCAACAAATACTCTGGGGGTGCGGAGAATTTACCGTTGAAATTACATCAGATATTCAATGGGAAATTGATTTCGTGCTTCAAAAAATCCACCATCACGTCGGTGCTAACGGCACTCATTTTTTGCTGAGCGAAGAAGACAGAGGCGATGAACCACTTCTCTCGCCATTATCCGACCCTTCTGGTCATCATCCAATGCATCCTGTTCCCACTGCCGCCTGATTCCATGCCCCACTACTTCTACCTCGCACGCTGTAAGGACGGGTCTCTGTACGCAGGAACATGCATAGACTTGAAAGAAAGAGAAGCCAAGCATAACAACGGAACAGGAGCGAAATACACGCGCAGCAGAAGGCCAATCGCTATCGTCTATCACGAGGAATGTTCGACGCTTGGCGAGGCGAGAAGCAGGGAAATTGCTGTCAAAAAAATGAAGCGAAAAGACAAACAGGCACTATTAAAGGGAAAATAAGCGTGTCGGGTGTACGAATGTACACTTGCTGAATTTTTGCGGACTTCTTAGAGTCACGCCGTGGTTGCAGCAGCTCTCCAGAAGCGGCCGCCGAGAATTACACTTCGAGATGTGATGCATCGTCTGGACTCGCAAGACAACACGCTTCGCAAGGTAATGCATCGGATGGAAAGGCAGCTCAGTAATCGTCTCGATACTCAAGATAAAACTATCCTTGATGTGATCAATCACATGAGCTGCATGGAGCAGAGACAGCGAAAACTTATTGAAGCGAATTCTGTGGCAATCATGCATCTGGAAGTAAAACTGAGTGAACGCATTGATCGCTTATCTGAAAAAGTATCTGCACTGGATGAAGATCTTGTAGCAGTAATGACAGACACGATTATCATCCGCAAACATGTCGGCATGCCGCTGCCGGAGGAGGATTAAGATTTCCCCGCATTCCTTGCTCTCCTTCTCTCATTATCCGTCAGCAGTTTCTTCCTCAGCCGGATATTGCTCGGCGTGATTTCCACGAGTTCATCATCCGTGATGTACTCGAGCGCTTGCTCCAGCGTCATCGGCTGGACTGGCGTGAGCTTTGTCGCTTCGTCGGTTCCTGAGGCACGCATGTTGGTAAGCTTTTTGCCTTTGGTGACGTTCACCTCCATATCCTGATCTTTCGCGCTCTCCCCGATGATCATCCCTTCGTACATGACCGTACCCGGCATGATGAAAAGCTTGCCGCGCTCCTCCAATTTCCAGAGATCGTACCCGGTAGCGACTCCGTGGAGCATCGAAAGGATAGAGCCGCGCGTGCGTCCCGGCAGATCACCTTTCCATGGCTCATAGCGCAGAAATGCGTGCGAGAGAATGCCCTCCCCCTTTGTCTCGATGATGAAATCTCCACGAAGCCCCAAAAGTCCTCTAGTCGGCGCGGTGAACTCGATGCGTGTGTGACCGTTTTCCGTTTTCATGTCGACCATTTCTCCTTTGCGTCGTGTGAGCATGTCGATCACGGTGCCGATAGCGCTTTCCGGAATATCGATAATGACTTGCTCCACCGGCTCCTCTTTTCCCTTGGGACCATTGCGGACGATCACTTGCGGACGGGAAACCTGCAGCTCAAATCCCTCGCGACGCATCTGCTCAAGAAGCACCGAAAGGTGGAGTTCCCCCCTTCCCGATACTCTGTAGGCGTCCGTTCCCGGAATATCTTCAACAAGGAGCCCGACGTTTGTCTCCTTCTCCTTCTCCAGGCGTTCGCGGATGTGGCGTGTCGTCACAAGCTTTCCCTCTTTCCCGGCAAACGGCGAGTTATTCACGAGGAACGTCATGGAAATCGTCGGCGGGTCAATGCGGAGTGCGGGAAGTGGCTCAGCAGCTTCATCCGTAGTGATCGTTTCCCCCACGTTGATATCGGGGATCCCCGCGATCCGGATGATGTCGCCGGCACCCCCCACTTCAATCTCCACGCGGCGGATACCTTCATTGTGGAAAATTTTGCTGATCTTTGCGCTGCGGGTGGCTGCACCTTCGGCCTTGATGAACACTTTGTCTCCGATCTTCACTTGACCCTCCGTGACACGCCCCACAGCAAGACGACCGACGTAGTTGTCGTAATCGAGACTGGCCGGCTGCATGCGGAAAGGCACTGCAGTGTTTTGCTCTGCCGGATGGACTTTTTCCATAATGAGATCAAAGAGTGGCGTGAGATCTTTGGACTCATCATCGAGCTTTCTTTTTGCAATCCCTTCCCGAGCAATGGCGAAGATGTATGCAAAATCGAGCTGTGCGTCATTGGCGCCGAGCTTCACGAAGAGATCAAAGACCATGTCCACCACTTCCATCGGGCGGGCGGCGGGCTTGTCGATCTTGTTGATCACAACGATCGGCTTGAGTCCCATAGCAAGTGACTTCTTCAGCACGAATTTCGTCTGCGGCATCGGTCCTTCCTGGGCATCCACAACGAGAAGGACACAGTCGACGGTGCCGAGTACACGCTCCACTTCAGAGCCAAAGTCCGCATGACCGGGAGTATCCACGAGATTGATCCGGCAGTCCTTGTAGTGGATCGCGGCATTCTTCGCGTAGATCGTAATGCCGCGCTCCTTCTCCTGGATATTACTATCCATAATGAGTTCGCCAACATCTTCGTGGGTGTTGAAGGCTCCGCCCTGTTTCAGCAATCCATCCACGAGCGTGGTCTTGCCGTGATCGACGTGGGCAATGATGGCAATATTCCGAATATCCATGATTCAATGATGAAAGGAAAAGACACGACACTCTAAAGGCTCTCATGGGTGAAGCACAACCGAATTCCCGTGGTAAAAGTGCTTTTTATCGACAATACTGAGTGTAATGAAGGTAGCTTTAGTTCACGAATTATTAACAATGAAAGGCGGCGCTGAGCGTGTCCTTCGTGTGTTGACGGAGATGTTTCCGGATGCCCCCATCTACACACTCCTCTACGACGAGAAAAAACTCGGCGACTGGTTTCCGA
>MFXW01000016.1 GCA_001787585.1 Candidatus Peribacteria bacterium RIFCSPHIGHO2_02_FULL_53_20 | reverse complement strand
AGCTCATTTGTCTGATGATGCGTAAGTTTGCTTCTCTTGAGTCGCATGACTGACATGGTAGGAGATGAGAGTTTCCTATGTCAGCCCCATACAAAATTATCGATGGGCATCGCAGACATATCGCCGCACGTGGACTTGGCATGAAGACAGTGCCTTGCCGGACCTATACGAAACTTCCGAAAGGCGAGCTCGAGCGCATTCGTTTTGAAGTACAAAATAATCGTCGTGAATGGAAGCCGCTCGAGCGATCGGAGGCGTTGAATCGCATCAAGGACCAAAAGGGTTTCAAAACGAACAAGGAGCTTGCTGATTGTCTCGGGCTTTCCACGACACTCATTTTTTTCTCCTTGCAGCTGCGTAAGCAAACCATGGAATATCTCGGGCTGATGGAAAAATATGACCTGGAGGACACCTATCGGGTGGAATTTATACGTCTGAAGCAGAAGTTGCGGAGAATCAAGGATCTGGAAGTCAATGACATCACGATCATCCTGTTTAAAAAAGTGAAAAGTGATGTCATCCGAAGCGCAAAGGAATTCCGCCAGTTGCGGAAAATTTTCCTGCGAGCGCATTTGAACGAGAACGAATTGTACGAATTCCTGACAAATCCCGACATGTCCGTCCCCGAGCTGGAAGCACGAACGGTGCAGTCGGGCCCTTCTCTGCTCGTTGAAAAACTTCTGCTCGAACTCGGAAAAATTTTCCAGGAAGGTTCGGACGTTTCCCATCAGGATGCTGTGACATACATGCAGCTGCGTGATTTTCTCCTCAAAAAATTCCCCATCGCGAAAGCGGCATAAACTCTCCTGTTAACCTATGAACAGCATTCTCGAGTGGGTCGATCAAGGCGCTCCATGCAAAAGAGCAATCGCCTACTACAGGCACTCGGCGGAAGACAAGCAGGAGAACTCCGTACCCATCCAGCGCGAGCATGCGCAAAAATTCGCGCAGCAACACGGTATCGAAATCATCCATGAAGAAGCGGACGAAGGAAAAACAGGACTCCTCGCCGATCGTCCAGGTTTCATCGCGCTCTTCGAGAACTGGATCGAGAATGATGCTGCGCCCCCCTTTGAATACATTCTTGTCTACAGTGTATCTCGATGGGGAAGATTCCAGAATCAGAATGAACCTGCACACTATGAATTCCGCTGCACGATGAGAAAAAAGAGGGTCATTTACATTGAGGACGGTTTCCCCAAAGAAGATCAGCTGTTGATCGGATCTCTACAAATTGCGCTCAAACGTTACATGGCTGCCGAGTTCAGCAGGGATTTAAGCAACAAGGTTTTTCACGGGTGCGTGAAGGTATCGGAGCAGGGATACTCGGCGGGAGGTACTCCCTGCTACGGAATGGCACGGGAGCTCCTTGATGAACACAAACAGCCAATACGTTTTCTGCAGAGAGGTGAGCACAAAGAAATCTCTAATCAGCGCGTACGATTCGTTCCTCTGCATGATGAAACGACACAAGCCGTTCACGATATTTTCACGATGTTTGTCCAGGAAGATGCCAATTTTTCATCGATAGCTGCAATGCTGAATGATCGCGGCATCCCATCCGCGACCGGCGCGCTCTGGGATCGGGACAAGATTGTACGGATTCTGATGAACGAGACGTACACGGGAGCCAGGATTTACAACAAGACGTGGAATCGACTACGTCAGGGGAAGAGAGATAATCCTCGGCAGGATTGGGTCATCTGCAGAGATGCCTGTACTCCGATTGTCAGCCGAGAGGTGTTCGATAAAGCTCAGGAAAAACTGTGGTTCATCTTGGGAAAATGGAAACAAGGCAGACGAGCGATGAAGGAAGCAAGAATGCTGATTTTCAGAGGAATAAGCGATTTTTTCATGAAGAAAGGTATGACCGAAGACGATCTCTTTTTCGTTTGTCGCGATTTTCCTATGGTCTTGAGCGTTTCAACAGAAGTTCAACCCTCTGGAAAAGAATGGTGCTTCATTCTCCCCGAAGAACTGAGAAATAATAATGAACACATTTTGGGCATCGGCGTCGTACCGGAGCGAAAGAATCCCATTGATCGCTTCTTTGTCATCCCCGCTGAAAACTTTGGCATCGGGGGAATATGCACGTTCGCAGAGGCGGAAGAATGCTATGCACGATATGCAATTGCAACGGAGAAGCTTGAGGAAACTATTCTTGGATTGATAAGGCATGAACACGATCTTTCCTCTCTCGCTGCGTATACATAAGACTGTTCATCGAACCCGAGCTGCGTTATAGTTCTCGCCGTCCCCTTTTTTATGCTCAACATTCGCCGCACTTCTGCATTTCTGGTTTCTCTCACAATCCTGCTTCAACCAGCAATGGTATTTGCCGGAGAATGGGGACTCCCCGATACCGGAGACATCAGCCGCGGAACATTTATCCGCGCCGCCGCGCGCGCTTTTGAGCTGAAGGCGAACGGAAAAGACACACTACCGTACCGCCGCGTACCTAAAGATATGGCAGAGGTTGTCCGCGCCGTGCACGAACGGGATGCGCTTGAACTCTTCGGGAAAGATTTGCGGCTGGCGGCTGCAATCACCCGTGGCGAGGCGATCCAGATCGCGGCGATACTTGCAGGTCTCGGGCAATCCGGAGACGGAGAGACGGATTTCCGCGATGTCCGCGACGGCACCGCGCTCGCGCGTGCCGTAGACGTTGCTATCGACCAGGAATGGCTTGTGCCAGCGCGTTCGACGCAGTTCGGTGTTCTCCAGTCACTGACCGGCATCGAAGCCGAGAAGATGCTCAAGAAAGCGAGTGGAAGAGCGGGGCAGCAGCGCAAAGAAAGCGGCGACTCTATGACCACGCAAACGATCCGTATCAAGCTACCGCCTAAAGAGAAAACGACGGTCGTGCCGAAATCCGACATCCTCCAGACCGTCTGGCAGCTGATCAATGACGAGTATCTCTACACTGATAAAGTAAGCGCGGACGAAGCGGCCTATAAAGCCATCGAAGGAATGGTGGAGAGTCTCGACGATCCGTACACCACGTTCTTCCGGCCGGTGAAGGCGCAGAATTTCCGCAACCAGATTAAGGGCGAAGTGACCGGCATCGGCGCGCAAGTGGAGGATAAATCAGGCATTCTCACCGTTGTCACGCCGCTGCGGGGATCGCCTGCCGAGAAAGCGGGACTCCTTCCGGGTGATGAAATTCTCGCCGCAGACGGTGTGAGTCTTGCGGGTCTCGGATTTCTCGAAGCTGTGGAGAAGGTGCGCGGTCCCAAGGGATCTACGGTGAAGCTCACCATCCGCCGGAACGGAACCGAGTTCACGGTCTCCGTCATGCGCGACGTCGTCACTGTTCCCGAAATCGAGATTTCCATGCAGGAAGGAATCGCCATCGTGCGGATCATGCAGTTCGGGCAGACGACGGATACGAAGCTCCGATCGGAAATGGAGAAGCTTGCTGCAACACAGCCCAAGGGCGTCATCCTGGATCTCCGCAACAATCCCGGCGGTCTCGAACACGCGGCCACGATGGTCGTGAGCAACTTCTTGCCCAAGGGGAGTGTCGTCTCCATCATCAAGTCACGGAACTCCACGGAAGAGCACAGGACGGTCGATCATCCGACGTTCGATGCAACAGTTCCTCTTGTACTTCTTATAAACGGAGGCTCCGCTTCTGCGTCGGAAATCGTTGCCGGAGCCCTGCAGGATACCAAGCGCGCGAAACTTGTCGGCGAAAAGACTTTTGGGAAGGGGACCGTGCAGGCGGTATTGCAGTTCACGGATCAAAGCAGTCTCAAGATTACCATCGCCGAATGGCTCACGCCGCTCGGTCGCAAGATCGATAAGGTCGGCATCGAGCCGGATATCAAGGTGGAGTACTCCACGCAACGCGATGAGCAGTTGCTGAGGGCATTGGAATTGTTGCGGAGATAGCTTTTCCGATATTTTCTTTACACATCGCCCGCGTTTCCCTAGGCTACCGCAGCAATGGCTATCCATGCTCACAAACACGGCGAAGAAAGCAATGACTCGCTTCTCCAGCGGTTCAAAAAGCAGACCCAGAAAAGCGGGCTGGTAAAGCTTCTCCGCGAACGGAGCGTCCGCAAGAAAAAGCCAAGCAAGAGGCTCGTGCGTCTGCGTGCATTGAAGCGCGAGATCTATAGGGCGGAGAAGAAGAAGACGCAGTTTTATAGCAACATGTAGGAGGCTATGTTGGAATTATGGTGAAAGTCTCCGGATGTATTTTCCCGGATGCGATTTTTCTCTGTGAGCCGACGTAGGGGCATTGCATGCAATGCCCCTACGGTGCACGGCATTCCGTATTCCAACCGTTGCGATGCTATGCATGTCTCTCTACAATGCTTTGGACATGGCAGCCCAGAAATACACCGCAGAACAGATCCAGGTCCTCGAGGGCTTGGAACCCGTCCGTAAGCGCCCGGGCATGTATATCGGTTCCACCGATGTACGCGGACTGCATCATCTTGTGTGGGAAATCGTCGATAACGCGATTGATGAAGCCATGGCTGGGCACTGCGACAATGTTATTGTGATGTTACATGATGACGGTTCGGTCAGTGTCGAAGATAACGGCCGTGGCATTCCTGTAGACATCCACCCCGCAACCAAGCGACCTGCTCTCGAGGTGGTACTCACCACCCTCCACGCCGGAGGAAAATTCGGCGGGGACGATTCGGGGTACAAGGTTTCCGGCGGACTTCACGGAGTAGGTTCTTCCGTGGTGAACGCGCTCAGTAAAAAGATGCGCGCGGAGGTCTACCGCGACGGCAAGATCTACATGCAGGAATACGCGCGGGGAAAGCCCGTCGCAGATATGAAAACGATTGGCAAAGCGACCAAGCACGGAACGAAGATCACGTTCTATCCGGATCCGGACATCTTCGACACGCTGGAATTCAGCATTGAGTCGATTTTGACCCGGCTCCGCCAGCAGGCATATCTCACGCGGGGCATTACCATCGCTCTCCTCGATGAGCGCGAGAAACGCCCGGAGCCCGACACCCTCTTCCCGCGTCTGTACCGTTTCCATTTCGAGGGAGGCATCGCGTCCTACGTCGCCCATCTCAATGAATCCAAGGAACGCATCGGTCACCCCATTCATTTCGCAAAGGACACGCCCGATGGTTTTGTGGAGGTCGCCCTCCAGTACACGCAGACCTTTCAGGAGCACGTTGCCAGTTTTGCCAACAATATTCACACGATGGAAGGGGGGCACCACCTGACAGGGTTCAAGGCGGCAATCACGCGCACGATCAACGCGTATGCCCGCGCTCAGAGCATCTTGAAAGAGAAGGACGAAAATCTCACAGCCGACGATGTCCGCGAAGGTCTCACCGCCGTCATTTCCGTACGGTTGAAAGATCCCCAGTTTGAAGGACAAACCAAGAGCAAGCTCGGCAACGCAGAGATGAAGACCGCTGTGGAGACTGTCGTCAACGAAATGCTCGCGCAGTACTTTGAAGAGCACCCATCCGAAGGCCGTGATATCATCGCAAAATGTTTTCTCGCAGCACGTGCCCGTCTAGCCGCCCGCGCAGCCAGAGACAGCGTCATCCGCAAAGGAGCGCTTGAGGGCATGACGCTTCCAGGGAAGCTTGCTGACTGCAGCAGCAAGGATCCTTCCGAATGTGAGATCTTCCTCGTCGAGGGAGACTCTGCCGGAGGCTCTGCCAAGCAGGGGCGTAACCGCGAGTTCCAAGCGATTCTTCCTCTCAAGGGAAAGATCCTCAATGTCGAGCAGGCGCGTCTGGATAAAATGCTCGCCAATAACGAAATCAAGTCGCTCATCATTGCGCTCGGCGTAGGGGTAGGAGAGGTGAAGGATCTCAGCAAGCTCCGCTACGATCGCATCGTCATCATGACCGACGCTGACGTGGACGGTGCGCACATCCGCACACTGCTCCTCACGCTCTTCTATCGCTACTTCCCGGAACTCATCGAACGCGGTCGTCTCTACATTGCCCAGCCGCCGCTCTACAAAATCGCTCGCGGAAAAGATGTTCGTTACGCCTTCAGCGATGCGCAGAAGTTTTCGACGCTCAAGGAGTGGGGAGTGGGGGAGAAAGATCTTGAGGAAACTGAAGAGGTTGAGGAAGCTGTTTCGAATGAAGAAGGATTTGAAGCGTTAACGAAAGGGCACCCCACTACGCCCACCGGGCTTCGCGGGGCAGGGAAGGGAAAGGAGGGGAAAGAGGTAAAGAAGGCAAAGGTCTCTATCCAGCGTTACAAAGGTCTTGGAGAAATGAATCCCGAGCAGCTCTGGGAAACGACCATGGATCCGGATCGCCGGTCGATGCTCCGGGTGACGATGGATGAAGCGGAAAAAGTAGATCTGGCGTTTACGACGCTGATGGGGGCGGAAGTGGCACCGAGACGGAAGTTTATTCAGACGCATGCCAAAGGAGTAAAGAATTTGGATGTTTAGCATCCATTCGCTAAGAAGGGAGACCAAGGAAACCAAGGAGACCAAGGAACAGACGCTATACATTTTTTAGAGCTATGGTGAATCTCATCAACAAGTAGCTTACCCGGTTGATGAAGATGTCAGTTTTATGAAATTCTTCCAGAGAAATATATTGAAGATCTTTTGCAAGAAAGAAGCCGCTGTGCACTTCTTCAAGGGAAGCTGCTGAAATATTCAAAAATCGTATTTTGTCTCTTGTTGTTCGTCTTCGATTTCCTTCAGCAATATTTGCAGAAACACTGAACGAAGCTCGCTGCATCTGCGTTATCAGTCCAAATCGTTCCCGATCCGGAAATTTCCCAGTGAGTTGATACACCCAAACGCACAATTTATGCGATTCCTGCCAAACAATGAGTTTTTCGTGCATTCGAATATGCATGTACTCATTGTATTGATCGTAACATCTGTTCCTTGGTTTCCTTGGTCTCTTTGGTTTCCCAAAATCTAAAAAATGGCTTCCAATAGCCAATAATTCCGTTCCATACCCAAAAAGAACACCTAATCTTCATCAAAGTGATCCCTCAATGTATACGTATCCAAATTCTCCGTCCCCAGTAGCTTCAAAATCTCCTCCACTGCCTTCTCAAACGCAATCGACTTCTGCTTCCCTGCCGCCATGTCGCGCAGGATGACTTTTCCTTCTTTTACTTCCATTTGTCCAAGGAGCAACGTGTGACGAGCACCGAATTTATCCGCGAGGCGCATCTGGCTTTTGAGGCTTGCTTCGCCGAGCGCGCCGATGGTGTGAACGCCTTTCTCGCGAAGCTCAGAGATCAGCGTGAGGCACATCTTCTTGGCATCGGGACCGAGCTGAGCGACGAACACATCGACATGGTCTTTGTTCGGAACCGTCACGCCCGCCTGCTTCATGTGCCAGATCATGCGTTCAACACCCATTGCCACTCCCACGCCCGGCGTCGGCTGACCGCCGAGAAGTTCGATCAGCCCGTCATAGCGACCACCACCTCCTACAGCATTCTGTGCCCCAGAAGAGCTATCCCAGAATTCGAAGACGGTTTGTCCGTAGTAATCGAGTCCTCGGACAAGAGTGGGGTTTGCGGTGTGCTTCACCCCGAGTGCGTCGAGGTATTCGATGAGCGTGGCATGGTATTTCTTGGAATCCTCATCGATGAACTGATCCAGCGTCGGGGCACTCTTGAGGAGGATCCGGGTATCCTCTTCTTTGCTATCGAGTAATCGGAGAGGATTGGTTTCGAGTCGCGCGCGGTCGAGTTCGGGCAGATGCCGCTCCTTTCCTATAAAGAAGTCCTTGAGGGCGGCGAGGAATGCCTTGCGGTTTTCGGCTGTGCCGATGTTATT
Source organism: Candidatus Peribacteria bacterium RIFCSPHIGHO2_02_FULL_53_20 (assembly GCA_001787585.1). GTDB lineage: Bacteria > Patescibacteriota > Gracilibacteria > Peribacterales > Peribacteraceae > 2-12-FULL-55-11. The sequence continues at coordinate 1,645 of MFXW01000016.1, read as the reverse complement.
GAGCTGAAGCGTGAGGCGGTCGTCGATCCGGAGATCCTTGAAGATCTTTGTACAGACGTGAATGAGCTGCGCATCGAGACTGGGATCTTTGAGCCCGATCAGCTCCAGATCCACCTGATGGAATTGCCGGTACCGTCCTTTTTGTGGACGATCATACCGGAAGCACTGACCGATCGCGTAGAGCTCTACTGGCTGCGGCAGTTGCTGCATGCCGTGTTCGATGTAGCTTCTGCAGATGCCGGCAGTGAGTTCCGGACGAAGCGCGTACTGAACGCCGCCTTCGCTTTCCTCTGTTCCCGCCTGCTTTCCGGAAACCATAAAGAGCTCCTTCTCCACGATATCCGTGTGCTCGCCGATGCCACGTTCGAAGATCGCACGGTTCTCGAAGATTGGCGGGTCGATGCGTTTGTATCCCGCCTGACGTGCGCGGTGGCGCACGGCCTTCTTGATGTACGTCATGTACTGATGATCTTCGGGGAGGACATCGTGCGTGCCTTTCGGTGTTCGGAAGAGCGGTTCTGCCATGATCTCTGTAGAGACTAGCAGAATGCAGTAATGGAGAATAGGTCAGTTTTGCTGTATAATGACCTATTATGGAGCAGCTCCTCACCACCGCAGCACTCATCGCCGGAGGTATTTTTGCCGTGTGGATTCTCTTTGCGGATCCCGGAGAGGAGGAAGGCAAAGGAGAAATGAATATGGCGATGCTCGGAGCACTCTTCATGATTCCGGTCATCATTCTCCTCATCATCGGCATCGTACTCTTTTTGCCGATCCTTCTCGGTATCGCACTCGTCGTTCTCCTTGTATATGCCGCGTACCAGGCTGTCCGCTGGTTTCTTACGCGTGAGCGGGAGGAGAAGCCGGAGAGAAAGGGGGAGGGGAGAACACGCAAGATGATCCAAGACACCATCGAACGGATGAAGAGCTCGAGCCGATCGGTTCTTGATTCCCGTCCCGTACGTGTTTTTCGGGAACGGACAAAATTCGTGACAGTGCGAACGAGAAAGGCGATTGCCGAGACAGGAAAATTGTTCAAAGAGAGGACGAAGCGGACGACACAGAGGATCCGTGAAGGCGGTTTCAAGAGAGTGCAGGAGACGATGCGCCGAGTACGATCATCGGATCCGAGGAATGGGAATATGCGCAAGAGTGTCGGAGAAGTATTTCGAAAAAGCAAAGAGCGTGCCGTACGCGTAAGGGAATCATTGCGCTTGCACACACATGATCCCCTGGGCAACATGCGCAAGATCGGCTGGAACACGCGTAAACATCTGGGGGAGGTGTATCACCATCGAAAGAAGTGAGAAATCAGAGGTAAGTACAACGATTGCCCTTCTTTCTCCTCTCAGATTCGTTACAATCGGCAAGCAAATAGTGGTTGTTCTTTCTTATCAATTCCTTATGGCGGGCGTAGCTCAGTTGGCCCAGCCTCGCGTAGCGAGGCGTAATCTAAAAACGCGCCGCTCGTACTCTGTTCTTTTGTTAGCATCTTCTTATGGCGGGCGTAGCTCAGTTGGTTAGAGCGTCTGGCTGTGGCCCAGAAGGTCGAGGGTTCAATCCCCTTCGCTCGCCCCATCAATAGTGAATTTTGACATCAAGCCCTTTCTTTTTGGCTTCTGTTTGAGCAGAGAGGGTTCGACCA
>MFXW01000015.1 GCA_001787585.1 Candidatus Peribacteria bacterium RIFCSPHIGHO2_02_FULL_53_20 | reverse complement strand
CCCCGACCACGTGCTGCACGCCCTGGAACAGCACCAAAACATTTTGTTTGTGTCTATCAGCACACCATCCGGTTCCCTCGGGTCGCAGCGCGATAGCCTCATGAAGACGCTGCGAGCACAATCGGGAAAATCCATCCACCTCAAGGAGATTACTAGCCCGTCGCTCCTCGGTGGGGCAGTGCTGCAGATCGGAGACGAGCTGTATGACGCCAGCATCCAAGGGCAAATGACTCATATTGTTGATTCCTTCCTCAAGCCTCTAGCGCAATCTCTATCCGCGGTCTGATCTTCATTCACCTTTCCACAACCATGACGCACAACCAAGCAGAAACACTGGTACAAACCCTTACCGACCGTATCGCTTCCTACAAGAAAACGGTGAAACATGAACACGTGGGAACCGTCGTCGAAGTCGGTGACGGCGTTGCACGCGTCGAAGGTCTATCACGCGTCGGATCAGCGGAAATGCTGGATTTTGGCAATGGCGTTCTGGGCGTCGCGCTGAACCTCGGCACCCAAACAGTTGATGCTATCCTCCTCGGAGATTTTACGAAAATTAAAGAGGGGGACACCGTCAAAGCGACGGGAAAAATCCTTTCCGTTCCCGTGGGAGAAGGACTGATCGGTCGTGTGGTGTCCGCTCTTGGAGAGGCGAAGGATGGCGGCGCGCCCATTGCATCTTCCTCCATTTTCCCTGTTGAGAAAATCGCACCGCGCGTCATTGAGCGCAAATCCGTCCAAACGCCGCTGCAAACGGGACTGGTGGCTATTGACTCCATGATCCCGATCGGACGTGGTCAACGCGAGCTCATCATCGGAGATCGCCAAACAGGGAAAACCGCGGTTGCCATCGATGCCATCATCAATCAGAAAGTGACGCAGACAAGCGACCGTCCTGTCATCTGCATCTACGTAGCCATCGGTCAAAAGGAGTCCAAGGTCGCCAAGATCGTCTCTGAACTCAAGAAGCACGGAGCGATGGAGTACACCATCGTCGTCTGCGCCGGAGCCTCGGAGCCCGCTGCCCTCTCGTACATCGCTCCGTTTGCCGGGTGTGCTATGGGAGAGTACTTCACCGAAAAAGGAAAGGATGTCCTCATCATCTACGATGACCTCTCGAAGCACGCCTGGGCCTACCGTCAACTCTCGCTGATCCTGCGCCGCCCACCCGGACGCGAAGCCTACCCTGGAGACGTATTTTACCTCCACTCGCGACTGCTCGAGCGTGCGGTCTGTCTCTCCGACGATCGTGGCGGGGGAACACTCACGGCTCTGCCCATCATTGAGACACAGGCCGGAGACGTCTCCGCCTATATCCCCACAAACGTCATTTCCATCACGGATGGACAGATCTTCCTCGAAGGCGACCTATTCTATAAGGGCATACGTCCGGCCCTGAACGTCGGTATCTCCGTCTCGCGGGTGGGCTCTGCGGCCCAAACCAAGTCCATGAAGAAAGTAGCCGGGAAGCTCCGCCTGGATCTCGCGCAGTACCGGGAACTCGCGGTCTTCGCCCAGTTCGGATCGGATCTGGATGCCACGACGAAACAGCAGTTGGAGCGTGGAGCCCGTCTCTCGGAAATCCTGAAGCAAAAGCAGTACGAGCCGCTGCCGGTTACCGAACAGGTTGCCATCCTCTACGCAGGAGTGAACGGCTATTTCGACGCAATTCCCGTAGCTTCCATCAAGGAATTTCAGCAGCAATTCCTGACCATGATGCGCACGAAGCACTTCGATGTGCTGGAAAGTCTCCGCACAGAGATCTCCAAGGAAACGGAGGAGAAACTCAAGCGTCTCATCGAGGATTTCCTCAAGAGCTGGAAATAATTCGTCCCCCACACGCCCCCATCCATGGCCAGAGGACTTCGTGACATCCGTCGGAAACTCAAAGCGGTCAAATCGACCCGACAGGTGACGAAAGCCATGGAGCTCGTCGCAGCTTCGAAGATGCGCAGAGCCGTGGAAAGTGCGGAACGTCTGCGCCGGTACGCTCAGGGGGCGTGGAGCATTCTACGGCGCATCGCGATAGCACACGGCGAGCTGCATTCCTTCTTCCAGGAACGCCCGGTAGAAAAGGTACTGGTTGTCCTCATGACCTCTGACCGCGGTCTCTGCGGTAGTCTCAACGCTCACATCATCCGTGCGTCCGAGGAGTACCTCAGAAAGGCGAAGGAAGCTCGCCCCGGAGAGAAAACGGATTTTTTGGCCATAGGGCGCAAGGGTCAGCAGTTTCTCCGAAGATCGGGGCAGAATGTCGTAGCCGCCTTTCCTGCACTCAGTAACCACCCGACCTTCCGCGATGCATTACCCATAACACGGTTTGTCATCGATGCTTTCCAGCGCGGCACCTACGACCACGTCGTCTTCATCTCCCCGCGGTTCCTCTCTGCTCTCCGGCAGGAAATCGACGCATCGATCCTCTTGCCTCTCTCATCGCAAGCACTCCATATCCAAGACACAGCATCGAGAGACAACGCTCAAGACCATGAAGAGAAAATTCTCGAGTTCACCTTTGAACCATCGCCCGCAGAGGTACTGAATACCATCGTTCCCCAGCTCACGGAAGTGCAAATCTATCAACGTGTACTCGAGTCTGCTGCAAGCGAGCATTCCGCGCGCATGGTGGCCATGCGCAATGCATCGGACAATGCATCGGATATCCTCGACGGTCTCACCCTGACATACAACCAGACGCGACAAGCAGGAATCACGAGTGAGCTTGCGGAATTGAGTGCGAGTAGTGCGGCATTGGGGGGGTAATGGGTTCTTGGTTATTTCTGAAAATGTCACAAGGATGGACCCTTAGACCCTTGATTTTTCCGGAAAAATTCGAACAATGGACAGTTAAGTATCCCACTCTCTAATGCCTGTAGATGATTTCCGCCATCGTGAATCTACTGCCGAGCAAACGGACTCTCTGTCGCGTCGCAAATGGTTATTCGATGCAATTGCATTTGTCGGAGGAGCAGCAGCAGTAAAAACACTTTTAGCAAAGAATGCCGATGTGGATGAGCATCATTTGACCAAAGAGCTTGAAGCGTTGATTGATCGGGAATGGCACGGAGAAAAGGACATCAACGACATCTATTTTGAATTAATAGCTCTGCATGGAATGCAGAAATTTTATGAATCCCGTGCACATCCGGAAGCTGCCTTCATGTCGGCTAAACAGATTGCAGCAGGGAAGGGTATCTGCGCCTGCTGTTCTGACGAAGGAAATACCGAATTTTGCAATGAGAATGGAATAAAAATGATGCAAGCGCGTTCTCCGGGGGCGGGAATCCTCGATGCGATCGATCGGGAAGACAAAGATCCATTTGCGCCGGAATTCCTTGAGAAAAAAGTACGACGGTTGTTAGACGCAGGTATCACGGTTGTGACTTCGCATAGGCTCTGCGGAGCGGCAAAGATGGTCTTTGGAGAGCGCATTCAATGGCTCTGTGAGAATGATGAGAAGCAGGAAGCCGACAACATCGAAAAGGAAGGGGCTGAGGCCTACGGGCAAAGATGGGCGAATACTGTTGCAACTCTTATGAGGCAAATCGGCACAGCAGAGGGGATAGCATATGTACAGGAGATCCGATCAGCGCATATCAAAAAGTTGAACCGCCCGGACGAAATCCACGTTGCGCGCATCATCTACGTGACAGACGACAACGCTTTTGATTCCTCCAACATGGAATTCCCAAAAGGATTTGTAGAACAAACAGGCGGAGAGGATCTCAGTACCGTCCTGCGCCATGTGGATATTCTGCGCCGGATCGGATTCGATAATGAGCATGGATTTGGTACCAAATTCTCCGAGAAACCTTCGGAACAATTTGTCATCTGCTGCGTCGCCAATGAACCACATCGGCTGGAAGCGATCATGGCGCATGCGCGAAAACAAGTGAGTACGCTGGAGCCCAAGGAAGTACGCAAAAAAATCCGCGTGGAGGGATTTGTTCGGAAGCAGTAGGGCAATCTACCAAACGAATACCTTACGTCATATACGGCGTCGGCATGAGCTGTTCCTTCAAAAACGCCTCGATTTCTGGCTTGTCTTCAAAACCAAATTCTCCAAGAAAATCACGCATCACTTCATCCTGCCGGTCAGCGTGCGCAACGAAACCATCCGCCATAAGTGCATCCAGAAAGGGGGATTCCGAGTCTTGTGAAATTCTGCGCATGGTGGATGACCGACTGCCGCGCATCCTTTCGTAGAAACGCCTGGAGAATTCTTCGAATACTTCCTGAGTAAGACCTTGTTCCTGCAAACCCTTGGGGACTTTCGTCGTCAGTAATCTTCCCAATCTGCGTGTAAAGCTGGCTCCAATATTCCTCAGGGTTTGCCATACCCCTCTTCCTTGGGGTTCTGCATTTTCACTATCGTCGATGTTCAGAATGTTCATATATAGTATTGTAGACTTTTTTTTGCAAAAATCAAGAAAAATGAGGAATATCCCTATTCACCAGATTGAAGCGCTTTCTTCTAAGAAAGATGCCCACAATCCACCCGAACGCAAACCCCCCGATATGCGCGAACCAAGCCACTCCCCCTCCCGAAGCACCGATAGAACCGACACCACTGAAGACCTGAAGCACGAACCAGAACCCAAGCACCAGCCCCGCCGGAATTGTCGCCATGCGCCAGAAACCGAAGAAGTCGGGGATCAGTGCGTCCACCCGGTGATGCGGGAAGAAGGCAAGGTACATACCGAGTACTCCCGCGATCGCGCCGGAAGCACCGAGCATCGGGACATCGGTTCCCGCAAGCTGCGGCAGCTCCGCGAAAATCGCGGCGAGCCCTGCGAAAAGCTAGAAAGCGAGAAACCATGCGTGTCCCAATCTGCCTTCAACGTTATCGCCGAAGATCCACAGGTACCACATGTTGAATCCGATATGCGCGATGCCACCGTGCAGGAACATCGATGTGAAGAAGGTAACAGGATTCAAGATAGATGGAACAAGTGCCCATGTCTGAATGAATGCATCGAGATCCGACGACAGGAATTCGACAATGAACACGAGGACATTGATGCTAATCAGGCTGATCGTCACGATCGGGAATCGCTCGGAGCGTTCGTGGTCGCGGAGAGGAAGCATAAGAGGATGTTAAAGAGAGAAAGGATCGTCATGGTGTAGCCCTCTCCCTCCGGGAGAGGGTTGGGTGAGGGCTTTATAGCAACGGAGAAGCTTGTTCCTTTTTCCACATCCTCCGTATTTTCTTCGGGATCAAAAATCCAAAACCCAGAAGCTCAAGACCGATGAGACCGAGCCACGCACCTGGAGTGAGAGGGGTAACGAGCGCAAACAATCCAATAAGAACAAGGATTACGCCGGCGATGAGGCGAAGAATGCGCAGCACGGAAGCTATAATAGAATAATGAACATGCGAAGTGGTAAGAGAATCGCGGTCAATGTTCAGCATAAAAAAGAAACCTCGCTTGCGCGAGGTTTTCTTTTGCCTAGTGGTGGAGCGTGGGGGAATCGAACCCCTGCCTGACAGGTGTCGGACCGCAGGTGCCACCTGGCCACGCCCCATAACAAAGGCATGGCTACCATTAGCGAAATACTCCATATTTGTCAGGTGTACAAACGTACAACCAAGCGCTATTGATTTTGATCAATTGGCTGCTAGTATGCTCATGTCGGTTCGCAGGCGCCTTCGGGCAATTGAATCCCGCCCCTTAAATGGGGCTTTTTTTATGGTCTTTCAATAAAGACTGAACCCAAAAATCGGTGTTGATGCATGTATCTTTATCGAAGCGGTAGCCCTCTCCCAACGGGAGAGGGTAGGGTGAGGGCATGTTTGAGAAAGCCACCTTCGCCGCCGGCTGCTTCTGGGGAGTGGAAGAAGCCTTTCGCACGACTCCGGGCGTGATCAATACCCAAGTCGGATACACAGGAGGAACAATGAAAGATCCCAAGTATCAGGATGTCTGCACCGATGAAACCGGGCACGCAGAAGTGGTGCAAGTGACATTTGATCCGACCAAAATTTCCTACGAGAAACTCTTGGATGTCTTCTGGAATTGCCATAACCCTACGACGCGCAACGCCCAGGGACCGGACGTAGGATCACAGTATCGCTCAGCGATTTTCACGTACTCTCCCGAACAGGAGACTGCAGCAAATAATTCTCGTTCAGCCCTGGGTAAAGCTAAGAAATATGGAAAACCAATCGTGACAGAGATCATTTCAGCTGGGACATTTTACCCTGCGGAGGATTATCATCAGAAGTATTTGATGAAGAGGGGGGTGGGGAGTTGTCATATCTAAAATCGACAAAACATGTGTCTCCTTCGACTACGCTCAGGAGGACACATGTTTTGTCGTTCAGGAGAATATCCTTACTGCGCTACAACCTGCCCTCGGATCTCTCCATCCGGATGCGCCACTGTATGTACATTCACGTAGACGTCGCCATCAATGAGGAGATTACGCTCTTCAGCCGTGAGTCCTTCCCACGTTCCTGTGGAGCGAAGACCGCCATTGAAGTTGATCGGCTCAAGCACTCCCCCTTCCACGCCTGCTGCACCCTGGTGGAAGTGCGCTCCCGAAATAAAAGAACCAGTGAGTGCTTTCAATGTGATGTCATAACGCAGTCCCGTCGCAGTGAGGACAAATGTTCCTGTTCCGGAAGCGTTGCTCACGACCGCTGGCACTTCACGAATACCGAGGAGCGTTGCTTTGAAATTTGCGTCTGCGCCACCATACACAACGGTACGAGTATCGCTGAATTGCACGCCATCGATCGTATTGAGGTCTGTCACGGTCACGGTGTATTCCTGCTGATTCTGAAGAGTGGAATCGAGCATCAACTCGACTCGCTGATCATCCACGAGTGTGGCTCTGCCGACGACGACATCTCCGTCTTGACCACGCACGCGGTAACTGAGGCGATCCTCGACAACCGATTCATCGAGGTCGACATTGAAGTTCAGTTCAATGCGTGTTGCTGAGAGTGCATTGATACTGGTGAGATCCGGTACGCCGACTGCCATGATGAAGCTGGCGTTATCGGTAAAGTTATCGCCACCTTCTGTCCGCATGTCGGTAACGGTCAGACGGTAATTCACCTGTGACTGGAGGGAAGTCGCCAGTTGCAGATCCACCGTACGATCATCGATGAGTCGTGCACTTGTCACGCCGATCATGCCGCCACTGCTGCCCAAGCGCTGCACCTCGTACCGGACAGCATCATCAGCCCGGACCGCATCCACATCGGATGCAAACTGCACTCTAATGGTGCTCGCCGTGCGAACCGTCACTTCATTTATACCCGGATTGACGTTGACCGTCGTGAAGTTGAAGCTCGTAGAATCAGTGAATGTATCTCCTGCTTCTGTTGCCAAATTCGTTGCTTTCACATAGTACGTCACGCCTTCGATGACGTCGTTTCTCAGGAGCAGATCGACCGTACGGTCGTCCATAATGACTGCTTCCGTGACCTCGATGCTTCCACCGCCGGTAGCCCGCACCACACTGTAGCGCGACGCATCATCGGCAATACCACGATTGAGATCTACGCTGAACGTGAGACGCACGCGCCTGAGCGTCGAAGCTGCTGCGGAACGCATTTCCGGATTTGCTTCTCCTGTTACACCGCAATCCACGCCATATTCTTGATCCGCAGAAGCGCGATGGAACATCACCACCATTTCTGCGCGATTCATGAAAGCACCAGGACGGACGTTGCCCGTGCCACTATCACCCTGCAAGATGCAGTGGTCTGCAGCGGTCTGCACAGGAGTGAAGTACCATGCGCTGATGGCGCTATCGGAAAATACCGGAGCGGTGTTTCCATAGGAGAGTGTGAAGGCGCGCTGAAGAAGTGCAGCCATTTCTGCTCTGTTCACGCCATCACCCGGGCGTGCAGTACAAGGGCGAGTGTTTCTGTAACAATCACGATCGCCGCGGACCCATCCGGCATCCGCGGAGGTCTCCACGTACGTGTAGTACCATGCCGTCTTCGGCACGTCATTGAAGCTGGCAACGGGCGGCATGATCATGCTTCTGCCCGAGACATTCACGAGGAGCTTCATCACTTCCGCGCGTGTCGCGAGAGCATTGGGCCGGAGGCGCAGCTCGGTTTCATCGAGCGCTCCGCTTTTCAGAAGCGCATCCGCGGCCTCTTCATACCACGCGTCTGCCTCCACATCGAGGTAATGCGTTATTGAAGTCTGTGCGACTGCAAGCGAGCTGAAACTCACGATGCCCATCGCGCCGGTGGCAATTCCTGCCGCCAATCGTTGGCGCAGGGAGAACTGCAGAGCGTATTCCATGGGGTAAAGGGGGAAGGTGATCTAAACAGTGTTCAGATCAGACAGGGGCGTAGACGATTGCCCTTCTCTACTCTTACGCAGTGGATATGGCTTTCTATGAAACGATATGTCTTTTGCTCACAATGAAAAAACGCCAGACCTTCGAAGGCTGGCGGTTTTTCAGGGATTGCAGGAGGGCATGTATGCTATGACACATATGACTGATGATCAGCATTCTGCATCGCGCTACTCGGTTGGTGGTTCTGAGAATGAGTACATGGATGAACAGCAAACAGTTCTGAAAAACAAGAAAGGCATTACTGACCTTCAGGCCCTCTTTGTCGAAGAAGAGAAATCACTCGCAAAAGCCTATGAATCTCTCTTGGATGAGGTGCGTTCGGATACGCCAATCACATCAGAGCTGATTCGCTATGCTCATGGCGTCGTCTTTGGAGACTTGTATGACTGGGCAGGTCGATGGCGTACGGTCACCATCAGCAAACCCGGAGTGACGTGGCCACCACCGGACTACCTCAATGATGCGATGAGGGAATTTGAACGCGAGGTGCTGCTAACGTATCCCGTATCATCACTGACAACCGACCAGGAATTCTGCAAAGCACTTGGACATATTCAAGGAGAATTTCTTGCGATCCACCCTTTCCGCGAGGGAAATGCACGTACGATCAAATTGGTCACAAACCTTCTTGCAGTTCAGACGGGCCGATTACCATTGGCATACGATTCTTCGGACGCAGGGAGAAACCGCTATATCGAAGCCGCCAAGGCAGCAACACTGAAAGAGTATGATCTTATGATCGCATTGATGAAGGATGCGCTTAACGCTTTGAAGCCTTCTTGATTGCACTCAAGCATTCGGCTTTGCTCTTTTCGTTGAACCGAGGCAATCCTTCAATGACACTGTCGCGCTCGACACGATCAAGGATTATCTGATGTCGCATGGCATCGTTTCGCAGCTGTGGAGAAAATTGCCGAAGGGAGATCCCTGTGCCGAATGTCATGGATGCATTATAGCATAAATGAAGCCGTTTAGTCCTGAAAATGCTGGCTGAGCACGCGGATCTCCAAGCTGTTCCGCTTGGATAGGCACGCGAAAAAAACCCGAAATTGTACAGTATTGGCTGGGGCTGGTGGATGATTTGAGAAATGTAGTCTATTTAGAAGGTGCCTAGAGTTGCACCTGAATCAAAGGTATGAACCCCAGAGCAAGCTCTGGACTCCCTTTTCCGGACTCTAAGTCCGGGGAATCAAACCATACCTTCGCTCGCAGAACACACTTCATCCAGATCACTCGTCCGCCGAAGCTCCCGCAGGAGCGAAGGTGGATTGAATAGTAGGCTTAGGGTGTTCCCATATAAATGATGTACCTCGATCTTCAGGTCCTTCATGCATTTTCATGGTCCAATTTTGTTCATTTAACTTAAATTGAACAGTGATGGTGTAGCCCTTTCCATTTGGGCCTTCATAAACATCACTTTTGACTGAGACCGGAGCTTCTTGATCCAGATATCCAATGTCTTTCCAGTTTTCAACCTGATCAGTTAAGCCGAAATCAAATTCAACCTTTGATCCACTGCCGAGTTCAGGCGGTGACTTCATTGTTGCTTTACCCTGAAAAAATCGCCCATTTCGTTCAAGCCATTCATCTTGGATAAACCACATATCACGAAAAACTTTAAAGGCATAATCATTTGCTTTTCTGACATCAGGCAATTTTTCACCAGATTGCTCGCGGAAAAATGCTTCAATTCCATTGTCAGCTTTTCGCTTAGCAATGTCTAAACGATTATAGAATTCTTGTATTCTCTGGGCATCACTTTGTCTCACTGTTGTTGGATCCGATTCAAAGATTAAATATCGTATTGATATTGGAGCGTACAGATCATGGTACTTTTTATATGCTGCTTCGGCACTCAATCCAGCTGCCCCCGTGCAGAGAGCCGCAAGAAATAGTAAGAGGCCAATTTGGATTATCTGCATAGTTCTAAAATCGTAATTTGGCTGGGGAGGAGGGATTCGAACCCCCGTATGACCGCTCCAGAGGCGGTTGCCTTACCACTTGGCGACTCCCCAATATAAAGATGCAAAGGATTCAGATGAGTCAGAAGAGTCAAATGATTCCTGCTGCATAGGATCGTGAATTTTCCATATTTTCGCAAGGAATTCCCTATCTACCTACCGTTGAGCCACATGCTACGCTTATCCGTAATTCCCCCTCTCTTCTCATGGAACACCTCATCGCGATCAGCATGTACCTCCAGACGCACATCACTGGCGTGCTTCTCGCAATCGCCGCTTCGTACGTCGTCGGGTTCCTCTGGCACGGTCCACTCTTTGGGGCGCAGTGGATGGCATGGAACAACATCACGCCGCCGCGGAAAGAGGACATGAAGTTTTTCATGATGCTTCCCGGACTGAGTGCAAACTTCGTGCTCGTGTTCATACAGTCCGCAGTGCTCGGCCGGGCATTCCAGATATTGCTGCTTCCCAACATCACCTACGCCTTCATCATCGCCACGATCCTGTGGCTGCCATTTACAGGGCTCACCATCGTCAACAGCTACGCATGGCTCGGTAAGCCCGTGAAGCTGATGGTTTTGGATGCGGCGTACTACCTGGTGTCGCTGTGGGTGATCGCTGCGGTGCTGTATGCGACACTGTAGAGCCTCATATCTGGATATACACCGGCACTCCAATTTCCGCCCATTCGTAGATCTCCACTGCTTCCTCCGGAAGGAAGCGTACGCAACCATGGGAAACGGGTGTGCCGATGTGATCCTGTGCTTCGTTCCAGTACGCAGATTTCTCTGCGGAGTTGCCTAAGTACGGAAGACCATGGAGTCCAAACGCACGATTTTTTGTGAATGCCATATAGTTCGGCATTCGGTAGGGAACGGCCTGACTGCTCACGCGCAACTCCTGCATCTTATAAATCTGAAATTCTCCCTGTGGCGTCGGAGTAGCGGGAGCACCCGAACTGATGCGATACGTTTTCACGACGACGCCGCTTTCGGTGAGAAATGCCGCTTGGTTTCCCAGATAAATCCGAATGGCCTTTGCCCCGGTGTATGCAGCTGGGTCGATTCCTTGGAGCACACCCGTGATGATCGTGGTGCTCTCTTCCATGACCTGTTGATCAAATTGCTCGGGAAGAATTGCCGCTGCATGTCCTGTGACAAGAAAGGCGATACCAATGGTCAATGTTGCGCTCATGCTAGTCATAATGATTTTGTGACGAATCAATACAGAGAGAATGTGACCGACAAAACAGAGACGATTGGGCAACAATCTCCTTACACAGACTGCTTCTTCTCAAGAGTCCAGTAAGGGTATTGCCTTTCAGACGTTAGAGAAGCAACAGCGGTCTTCGCCGTCTGGCATTGGTTACCTCCCTTTATCCCCTTTTACCAAAACCCCATGAAACATATTCCTTCCATAGGACTCACGCTCTCCCTATTGTGTTCCGTGCTTCCACCGGCATTTGCGGCAAGTGTCCTCATACGAGCAGAGCCAAGCAACGGCTTTGTGCGGGGGAAAGAACCCGAATGGACCGCAGTGCATGAGGCACTTTCCTCAAATATTCAAGATCATCGACCGTATCACCGTGATGCCGAAGTTGCGCACATTCAGTGGCATTCCCTTCACCTTTCGGAACGCGGTACAACTGCCTTTGTCACGCTGCATCGAGCGATGCACCAGGAAAGAAACATGTCCCACCGGAAGGTTCATATGGGCTGGGATCTGCCGATACCTTCTGCATCTCTTTCGAGGAACAGCAACGCATCTGTACGCGTTTCTTCGCTTCGTTCATCAGCCTCACGTGTTTCCTCTGTAAGGAGCTCTACTGTTTCGTCTTCGACAACATCATCCTCAACTGTTTCTTCTTCGAGCACATCATCTTCAAATGTGTCTTCAATAAGTACATCATCTTCGCAATCCAATGTATCTGCGGCAAATGCAAACCAAGCATCTGTGGCACTGGGTACTGCATCGACATTCGGTGTGCTTGCCGGGTCCACCGTCACCAATATCGGTGCGACAATCGTCACGGGGCAATTGGGTGTCAGTCCGGGAAGTGCAGTGACCGGCTTTGGACCAGGTGTGGTGACGGGAGGCTCTATACATTTAACAGACACGCTTGCGGCACAAGCAAAACTTGATCTCACTGTTGCCTATAATGATCTCGCCGGTCGTACTCTGGCTCCGGTCAGTGTCGCAGGAAATCTCGGAGGATCGACCCTCAGCCCGGGTCTCTACAAATCCACATCCGGACTCGAAGTGAGCTCGGGTGATCTCACGCTGGATGCGAAAGGCGACGCCAATGCCATCTTCATCTTTCAGATTGCATCAACGTTGAATGTCTCCACCGGACGGCAGGTCATTCTCATTGGTGGAGCGAAGGCATCCAATGTGTACTGGCAGGTGGGAACATCAGCGAACCTCGAAGCGAATGCCGTCTTCAAGGGATCGATCCTCGCCGATCAGTCCATCTCCCTTCAGACGGGCGCAGTGGTCGAAGGTCGACTTCTTGCACGCATCGGGGGAGTCACGTTGCAGGGAAATACGGTGACCGTACCGAACTAATACAGCCCGGATGAACACATTTATCATAATTGCTGCATAGCGGTGAAATGGATCATTTCACCGCTATGACCTTATCGAGAGAAACTGTCGCATGAAGTCATTGCTATGAGAACAGGATAAGAGTATAAAGACAAGCTACCCACCCTCTATGTATAGATTTTCACCATTCCACCGGAGTATCCCCATGCAAAGAGGTTCTGTGCGCTGGCAATTCTCGAAAGGAATACTTCCCTTTCTTCTTGTTATTGCGATGACGTTTGCCTTCATTCCTTCTGTGCATGCGGCAGCAACTCCCCCTCTCGGTGCGGCGTCAACCTACGCAGTGCTCGGAAGCACCTTCACCAATACGACTGCGGGAACCATGATCACCGGAGACATAGGATTTACCACAGGACCGGCAGTTGCTCCTGCAGGTGTGCATACAAATTATGGACCCGGTGCTCCCTATGCACTGGCCGGATCAAACCAAGGCACTGCCTTATCTGCACTTGCTGGAGAGCCGTGTACATTCACGTTCCCCCCCGGAGCGATCAACCTCTCCACAGAAACGACGCACGGTCCGGTCGGCATATATACCCCCGGCGTGTATTGCAGCGCTGGTGCTATGAATATCGGCGGTCCACTCACGCTGAGTGGCAATGGAACATTCATCTTCAGAGCCAATGGCGCGTTGACGTCGACGGCAGGCGCTTTCGTTACTTTGAGTGGCGCATCCGCATGCAACGTGTTCTGGACACCGACGCAGGCAACGACGCTTGCGGCAAATACGACAATGGCGGGAACCGTCATTGCTGACGCGGGCATTACCGTAGGCGCCAATACGGTGTGGACAGGTCGCGCCTTGGCATTCGGCGGAACGGTGACAACGGATACCGTCACCATCGTGGTCTGCGCAGCGGCTGCACCAGCCTCATCCGTGCCCAGTAGCGTTTCCAGTTCATCATCTGCCACCTCGATCATTGCGTCTCTGTCCTCCTCAACTTCATCGTCTGTTTCCTCAGTTTCGTCACGATCTAGTAGCAGTATTCGATCCTCGAGTGTGCGCAGCAGCAGTGTTGCTTCCGTAAGTAGGCGAAGCAGCAGAATACGGTTATCGCGCAGTAGCTCTGATTCTTCTTCCTCAGCTTCATCCATCGCCCCCGTTATCGTTGCTCCGATTGCCCCTACTCCCCCCCCTCCGATGCCTGAGGTATTTATGCCGGTGACAGGAGTGGATCTAGGTCTCCTCAGTGCTGTATTTGGTTTGCTTGTGGCAGTCTTTCTCGCGCATCTTTCGCTCGTGAGAAAATAGCGCAATCCTGTCATCTTCACCCTCCGCCCCTCTCCGCCACCACCACGCACCGCACCAATCGCAATGTGGTATAGGGAATGCGTTCATGGAGTGCATCGAAGACCGGCCGAAGACGCAGTGTGCCGTGCTCTTCAAAGGCTCTGCGCATCGTATCGACTTCGGGAAGCCCTTCGATGAGGTGCCCTAACGAAAGCATCGTTCCCTGCTCGAGAAATTCTTCGATGTACAGGAGCACGCGATCGGGCTTTACTCCGCACGCAGCCACCATTTCCTCAAAGGACACTTGGCGTGTAATGAGCTCGCGAATCTTTCCTGCGCGCCACTGCTTCACGCCGTGCCTGGGCGCATCTCTCTTCTTCTTTTCTTTGTGCTCAGTGGCGACAATCACCGGCTGATAGAGTGGTCGCGGCACGTAGGTTTTCATCTCTGCTGCGAGCGCATCGTAGAGAGCTGTGACTAAGGGCTCCGCGCGGATCGATGATGGCGTCCAGCGCTCAATAAAGACTCCCGCTCCACTGCGCACGCGGCTCAATGCCACATACGCCTGCCCGGGTTCCCAGAGTGCTGAAAGATCCACGATCATCCGGTCGAGTGTTGCGCCCTGTGCTTTATGGATCGTTGTTGCCCACGCCAAGGTGACCGGGAAGTTCCACGCCGCAAGCACTTCATTGCCGTCGCCATCCAGACAGGAAAATTTCTCCTGTCCTATTTCGATACCTTCCCCGGAGAAAAGCTTGATATGAAGGGAATCTTCAGTGATCGCTTTCACATGCCCCAAACTTCCATTCACATAGATACGCTCATACGAGGGATCATTTTTGCGCATCATGACGAGTGCTCCGACTTTCAGATGCAACACCTCCGGAATAGGGAGCGAACGCTTCCCCGAGAGCATCGCGCGCTCATCCCCTTCGTATTTCGTGGGAAACGCATGCGGTAGCCCCGGAATTGCTGCCAGCCGACGCTGATTGAAAGCATCCGCTTGCGCGCGATGTGGGTACAGCCGCGGAGCTTCTGTTTCTTCGGAAATGCCAATCATCCTTCCATCCAGAAACTGCCGGACTTCATCATTCACCGTTCCCGAGCGGATGAAATTTAAGACATCGAGGAAATCGGTGTCTTGCGTGCGCATCACCGTGGAAAGCAGCGCCGGTTGAAACGCGCTCTCCTGCCACACGGGATGCAAAAATGCCCAATCCTTCTGCTCACTTCCCGGCGTCACGGGCGGCAGCTGGGCAAAGTCCCCCACTGCGACGATGCGCAATCCTCCCCACGGCTGATCGCAATGCCGAGCCCTGCGCGCTATTCTGTCCGCCGCAAGCAGTGTGGTTCCCGAAAGCATAGAAATCTCATCGATGATCACACAGCACGCGCGCTGGAGTCGCAGGATCAATCTTCGACTGTGCATCGCGCGCTGAATCGTTGCCTCAATGCCACCTTCGAGGATCCCAAGGCCAAAGAAGCTGTGAAACGTCCTCCCTCCCACAATGACCGCAGCCGCTCCCGTACTCGCGACAATCGGAAATTCTTCCGTCGGCTTTCTTAGGAGATACTGATCGAGGAGATAGCTTTTCCCCGTTCCCGCGGCGCCCGTCAGAAAAATATTTCCCTCGCGCTGGAGCATTGCAAACGCTTTTTCCTGACAAGGTGTGAGGGTGGAAGTGGCGGAGAGGACGGAGGTAGGCATAGAAATATGAATTTAGGAATATGGAGACAAAATCTGTGACCCATCGATCAAATGCACAACAGATGGCAACTGACATCGCCGCAGATGGTCTTCCTTTATTTTTGAATGATCATTAGCTACTTGTCGCAAATGCTTTGTTACCGGGCGAGCAATCGGCACAATGACACTCATGCGTTTTTCAGGATGTTGCTTGCGGACCCACTCAACAGCAGGAATAAGATCGCTATCGCCCGTTACAAGGAGGGCACGATCGTAGACATTTGCATGTGCGAGACCAAGAAGATGAATGGCAATATTTACATCTGTGCGTTTCTCTTCGCGCTTCTTAAATATCTTTTTGCACTGTGTGCAATACACATCTTTTTCTTTAAAAGATCCATAGACAGTCTCGACTCCGGTATGCTCCAGAGCAGCAATATACCGTGTGTGCCTTGCCACTTTCTCGGGGGACCAATATGCAAGAGAGGTGAAGTAATACGTAGCACTTAGCTCTTCTTGGGACGTCAAAAAGCAGCTGCACAGCTTCTGCAAATCGAGCCATTTATATTGCTGATAGGGTGAATGCATATTGAAAGCTTGCGCACCGGAGATGCGGTACGGCAAACGCTGATCTAGTGCATGATACAAATTGAAGCCATCAATGAAAGCTATCACGCGTGATTTCATAATGCATACAACATAAAAGTCCCGGGGGCTCGAGCCACCCGGGGGCCACGGGGTAAACCCGTGGGGAGGAATAGAATGATTGTAAGCCACGCGGATGAAAAAGTGAAGTGCATTTGGAGAACAGAAATAAGCGGGTAAGTGTCCTCTTATAAGAGACAGGTTGTATAGGTGTATGATCGTACACCCGGAGTCCATTATCACGTAGTATTCTTGCGATGCTACAGTGCCCTCCATGATCTTCTGCCCGCTTCCAGGAACCCCCCTCATTACCCAAGGCTTCGGCCAGAACCCCGATAGGTATGCACCCTTTGGCTTACAGGGTCATGACGGCATAGATTTCGAGACGACCGATGGCACGCAGATCTACGCGCCACACGATGGAGTCGCGACCGTGAAAGATGATGGACAAAACGGCTACGGTCTCCATCTGATTATCGAAGATAGCAAGCGCAGAAGCGTCTTGGCGCATCTTTCGGAAGTGAAAGTTACCAATGGACAAGCGGTGTACCAGGGCGATCCCGTGTGCAAAAGCGGCAGCAGCGGCAATAGCACCGGAAGCCACCTCCACTGGACATTCAAGATCCTCAAAAACGGAGTCGTGCAAAATAAAGACAACGGCTATAACGGAGCAATGGACGTCACCGAACTCACGCGCCTCTGGATCGACCAGGATCTACACCACGATGCGGAGTATTCAGACGAGGCGAAGCCGTACCTCACGATGACGTTTGG
>MFXW01000014.1:19867-22442 GCA_001787585.1 Candidatus Peribacteria bacterium RIFCSPHIGHO2_02_FULL_53_20 | reverse complement strand
CGAATGCCAAAATAATCAGTGTGTGACGGTGAATACTCCCGGTCCCAACGATTGCACCTCAACGATCGAGTGTACCGAGCACACCGAATGCACCGAGGACTTCTCTGCTTGCATCGTTCTTCCTGGCGAAGGAACCAATGAGTGTGATCCCATCCTCGGTTGCAGCCCGGACCCACATATGGAATGCAATGAAAACAGCCAGTGTGTGTCTGTCCAGGGTCCGGGGAGCAACGATTGTTCCGCGGTCATCACTTGCTCAAGCCACACTGCGTGCATGGATGGGGTGTGCCTGGTCCTTCCGGGTGACGGCGTCAATGAATGCGTGCCAGAACAATCCTGCGGCTCCTCAGGAAGTTCAGCGTCATCGAGTGCGATCTCGTCATCGTTGTCCTCTGGCGGGTCTTCTTCACAGTTTTCCTCATCTCGGGGCACCGTGCATCTCGCTTGCGTCCAGAGTGCCTGCGTGCCCATACCTGGTTTCGGCACAGATACCTGCAATCCGTCCTTCGGTTGCGGAGTCGCTGTGCATACCCTGTGTCAGGGTGCAGCCTGCGTCTCACTTCCCGGAGCCGGCAGTAATGACTGCAATCCCCTTCTTGGCTGCGGTACGCTCTCACACACGACGTGCAACAATGATCGCTGCACTACCTCCCCCGGCTCTGGTCCCAACCTCTGTTCCGGCGATGCCGACTGTCTGCGTATCCTCTGCGGCAATGGCGTCATCGACTCAGGAGAACTTTGCGATGATGGGAACAAGATCAGCGGCGACGGATGCTCTTCGGTGTGCATTCCCGAGACGCTCGTTGCAGGCAGCCCCTTCTGCGGTGATGGCATTGTCCAAGCTCTGGAACAGTGTGATGACGGAAACACGCTCAGTGGTGATGGTTGCGATGGGACATGCCATCGTGAAGTGGAGCAGTCCTGCTCTGCTCAAGATCAATGTGCAACAAATCGCTGCACAAGTGCCGGGCGATGCGAAAAATGCACGCAGGGCGATCAGTGTGCGAGCAGTGTCTGCGATTCCAATGGGACATGCAGACCACCATCGAACGTACGCATTGCTAGTGCACATGATTGCGGCGACGGCGTTCTCTCTCCTCCCGAAGAATGCGACGATGCCAATGTCCGTGACCGCGACGGTTGCTCCACTTCCTGCCTTCTCGAACACGGATTCTGTGGAGATGGTGTGGTGCAACGCGCTCTCGGAGAAAGCTGTGAACCCAGGTTGCACAATCCCGCACTGCCCTATTCCTGTAACCCGGCAACATGTCGGTTCTTGAGTCTGAGCTGTGGAGATGGGAAGATAGATGCTGGTGAGGAGTGTGATGATGGAGCAGATCGCAATAAAGATATTCATGGATCACGTTGCAGAAGTGATTGTTCCCGTGCACGTTGTGCAGATCGCATCCGCGATCCTGCAGAAGCCTGCGATGACGGCAATCTGCTCAATGGAGACGGTTGTTCGGATCTTTGTCAGCGCGAAGCAGGAGCAGCGCCGAACATCATTGCATTTCCTGGAGGAAACTTCGGTGTCGCCGGCATTTCCGCTCAATATCCATTCCCTGGTATTGCGACTCCGCAGCCACTGCCATGGCAACTTCCACTCGCCTCCCTTCAACCATTGACCACTTCGCGCGCTCCTGTCGGCGATACCGGACCCGCTGCGGTTGCGGTGATCGCTGCCGGAGCTGCAGCTGGTTGGAGCGTCGTCCGTCGTCGCATTCGACGGTCAGATGCATCGAGGCCCTGAGCGGTGTCGAAGGGCAGGAGCCGCATCAGGAGTGGCGTGGATACGGCGAAAACGCATGAGGACGTAGAGACGTCCCGTTGGGACGTCTCACACAATGGAAAACAGAAAGAAAAAAGAGAAGAATACCGTCATGCAACTCCATGCCATTGAGACATCGGGCGAAGAGGAATTTGTCTCTCAAGCTGTAAAATTTCTCGCACAAAAGATCACGGATGCTATTCAAGAGCGCGGAGAATGCATTCTCGGTCTCTCCGGCGGTTCTACCCCTAAGCCAGTGTATGAAGCGCTCGGGAAAGTGCCCCTCGACTGGGATGCTGTCCGGTGTTTCCTCATCGACGAGCGATATGTTTCCCCTACTAATAAAGACAGTAACCAAAAACTTGTCCGGGAATCACTTGTCGCACATGCAAGGATCCGAGAAAGAAATCTCGTCTTTCCTGATACATCACTTCCCATTGATGCCTGCGTTGAACGTTATGCCCGCGATCTCCTTGCATTGTTCGACGAGCATCTCGCAGATATTGTCATTCTTGGTATGGGCAACGACGGGCACATCGCATCGCTCTTTCCTCCCTTAGGAGAACATTTACTGGATGATTCTCATCTTGTAGCACACACACAAACACAGGAATTTGCCATTCCTGATCGTATCACCGTGACCCTCAATTCCATTGCAGCAGCGAATCATATCGTGTTTCTTTTGAAGGGTGTGGAAAAGAAAAAAGTATGGGACAAAATGCATTTCTCCTCTGAAGACGAACGGCGGTGGCCGGCGAAAAAAATATTGGCGTCGACGGAGGTGACGGTTGTTTGGGGCATGTAGAG
>MFXW01000014.1:0-19857 GCA_001787585.1 Candidatus Peribacteria bacterium RIFCSPHIGHO2_02_FULL_53_20 | reverse complement strand
CGTCTCTACGCCTTACGGCGGCCATTCAATTCCCCACGTCCTTCAAATGATCCACCACCTTCCCCTCTGCCACCAACACCAAATCAATCCTCCACCCCCATTCCCGTTCCTGATCCGCGATCCATCGCTCTGCGGCGCGAGTGACGCACGCTTTTTTGTCTTCGGTAAAATTCAGAAGCGGCGTGAAGTCTGGATCATTGATCGTCCGTGATTTTACTTCCACGAATACAATCACGCCGTCGACGGGGTCATAAACAATGAGATCGAGTTCGTCTCTGGCGATGCGGACATTGTGTCCGAGCAGTCCGTAGCCTGATGTGAGGAGGTAACGCATCGCAACGTCCTCTCCGTTCCTTCCGGTGATGAGGTGATCTGCCATCGTGGCGAGAATAGTGCGCGGAGGCTGCGGGGTTTGGCGAGTGTACAAACGTACACCTGAAATGTTCAAAGGAGCCTCATTCCTTTCAAATTGCCTATTACGTTTGAAAAACTCCATTTCAAAAAGTCCGGCAGTGAAGGTTCATCCATCCGTACAATGCCCCTCCATGCTCACACAACTCATCTCATTTGCAACGATCGGCGTCGGTGCACAGAAAGTTCTCGTGGAAATCGGCGCACCTCCGGGCGACGGAAAAATGTTCATCGTGGGCTTGGGCGATACTGCCGTGAAGGAGAGCGAGTGGAGAGTGCGGATGGCGCTCCGGACCAGTGGTCACCGGTTTCCGACTGGGCGGCGCATCACTGTGAATCTCGCACCGGCGAGTTTTCGGAAAGCGGGTCCACGCTACGATCTTCCAATTGCCGTCGGGCTCCTGATCATCAGCGGAGCACTCGAGATAGAAGATAATCGTCTGAAGGAGATGGCGTTTCTCGGCGAACTCGCATTGGATGGATCGGTGCGGCATGTGACCGGGGTGCTTCCTGCCGCGGTGGCATGCCGGGATATGGGGATCCGCACGATTGTGGTGCCCGTCATGGATGGAGCGGAGGCTGCATTGATTCCCGGGATCGAAGTGATTGGCGTTTCACATCTCACCGAGATCGTTTCCATTCTCGCAGGCGAGATGGATTGTCCTCCTGTACGTCCGATGAAGGTCGGTAAACCAATCGAAGTACACTATGCGGATTTCGCCGATGTTCGTGGACAACAGGCAGCGAAGCGCGCGCTCGAGATTGCCGCTGCAGGAGGCCACAATGTGCTGATGAGCGGTGCACCCGGGGCCGGGAAAACACTTCTCGCTCGCGCGCTTCGTGGCATTCTCCCGCCGATGACGACGGAGGAGGCAATCGACGTGACACAGATTTATTCCGTCGCCAATCTCCTCCCCGAAGACTCTCCGCTAATCGCCGACCGACCTTTTCGTGTCGTACACCACACGGCGAGTGCTGTCTCCATTGTCGGTGGCGGTCAGATGCCGGGACCGGGGGAAATCAGCCTGGCACATCGTGGGATTCTCTTTCTCGATGAAATTGCGGAGTTTCCCTCGCAGGTGCTCGAAGTACTCCGACAGCCGCTCGAAGATCGGACGATTACGATTACCCGAGCGCAAGGGAGTGTCACCTTCCCCGCGGATTTCACGCTGGTTGCAGCAATGAATCCGCCGATGGCAGTGGGTGGTCCACCACGGAGAATGTCGAGGATTTCGCGACCCCTCCTCGATCGTATCGATCTCACAATCACCGTCGATCCCGTGGAGATTGCGGATTTGCAGGGAACGCGACCGAAGAATGCGGAAACAAGCGCTCTGATTCGTGAGCGTGTGATTGTGGCTCGGAAAAAACAGCAGAAACGTTTTGAAGGAACGTCACTTGTCACCAATGCCGCAATGGACGTGCGACATATCGATCGGATGTGCCCGCTGGATGCTCCTTGCGCGGAATTACTCCGGAAGGCCGCGGAAAAATTGGGGTTATCTGCCCGTGCATATCACCGGACGATTAAGGTTGCGCGGACAATTGGGGATTTGGGGGGCAGTGAAGCGATACAGATTCAGCATGTGGCGGAGGCGCTGCAGTATCGACAGAGCACGAACGACGATATATGACACAACAGCATTTTGAACAACAGGGCATTTTTCATGTGACGACGAATGCAAAACAAAAAATTCCGTGGCTGACGTGGACGGGTGTTCCGGAAATATTGATAAATAATTTGTGGATGACACGAAATTTATATCATGCGGAGGTATATGCGTTTTGTATATTGCCGGATCATATGCATGTTGTTTTGCGGCCCGGAGAAAAAGGATTGAGTAGGTTTATACAATCATTCAAAAGTCACTCTATGAAGGATATCAATATGCTTCGTCCGCCTGTAGCGGAGAGTCGCGACTCTCCGCTACAGGCGGACCCCATCAGCTTTCCGCTCAGTTGGCAAAAGGGTTTCCATGATGAAAAGATCGAAACAGATGATCAACGTGAAAATGTTCTCGCATACGTTCGTTGTAATGCCTGGCGTCACGGATTGGTCAACAATCCTAATGATTGGTCGTGGTCTTCAGTTCATTTCTCGAGGATGATTGATCCTGTGGAAATCTGGTGATTATCCCATAAGGAATGTAGCGGAGAGTCGCGACTCTCCGCTACTATCCGGGTGCCATGCACTTCGCAGACGCGCTAACCGCCCGCACAAAAGCCACCTCTCCCGTTTGCGTCGGCCTTGATCCGGTTATCGATAAGCTCCCCGAAGGCATCGAAAAAACTCCCGCCGGTGTCGCCACATTCTGCCGCGGCATTATCGACGCCACAGCAGAATTCGCCTGCTGCATCAAACCCCAGCTTGCGTATTTTGAGGTTCTCGGTTGGGAGGGTATGAAAGTGTTCTGGGAAATTTCTGCATACGCAAAGCAGAAAAATCTTCTCGTTATTGCTGATGGAAAGCGCAACGACATTGGCTCAACATGCGAAGCCTATGCCGAGGCGTATCTAGGAAAAGACAAACCCATTGATGCATTGACCGTAAGCCCGTATCTCGGTTCGGACGGCATTATTCCATTTATTGAACAAGCAGTAGCAAACAACAAAGGCATCTTCGTTCTCGTCAAAACCAGCAACACTTCCTCCGGCGAACTCCAAGATCTTCCCGTAGGCGATGAAGTTGTCCATGAGCATCTCGCGCAACTCGTGGAAGGTTGGGGTGCGCAGCATCTGGGAAAAACAAACCTCTCCTGCGTAGGAGCCGTCGTCGGCGCAACGTATCCGGAGGAGATGAAGTATCTCCGCACGCTCATGCCCCATATCCCCTTTCTCATTCCAGGCTACGGCGCGCAGGGAGGAACGGCGGAAGAGGTGAAACACGGATTCATTCCGGACGGAACCGGAGCCATTGTCAATGCATCACGGAGCATCATTTACGCATCGAAGGGAAAGGACTGGCAGGAAGCTGCAAAAATGGCGACAGCGAAAATGGCGGAGGAGTTACATGGGGTTTTGAGGAAATAATCCTCTAGCCGCACCCCTGCAGGGGTGCGGCTATTGATTTTTCAAAACCACTTCACTCCCTGTTTCTCCATCCACGTGTTCGCCTCCTCGGGTCCATTTGATCCTGCCGTATAGGCATGTAGTTTCGTTGCCTTCTTATCAAGATGTTTTTGCAGTGGATCAATGATACGCCATGCCATGCGTACTTCATCAAAGGATAGAAACCACTGCTGCTTCCCAATGATCGCCTCTAAAAGAAGAAGTCCGTGCTCGGGAAGGCAATCGCCCATGCATACGAGAGGGTCTGTCATGATGAGTGGCCGAAATTCCGGTTCCGTTCCGCCGAGTTTTGTCTGCAGGTACAGACGCATGCCGGCTTCTCCCTGGAGGATGATATCGAGTCGGTTCGGGGTAGCGCCTTTGCCGATTTTCTGCGGTTCATGGAATGCAATCGAGATGCGTGTTTCCTTCCGGCTCAAGCGTTTTCCCGTTCGCAGGTAGAAGGGAACGCCCTCCCAGCGCGATGACCGCGACATCAGTTTGAGTGCGGTGTAGGTCGCTGTTCTGGAATTCTTCGCAACCCCTTCTTCCTCGCGGTATCCTGGAAAATGCTCTCCGCCGATCGTTCCCGCCGCGTATTGTCCCTGCACCAGGATGTCATCGAGCGAAACCGCATGCGGAAGATAGAGTTGATCGAGTGCATGAATTCGCGCTGCTTGCACGCTGTCATCCTCCTGCAGGCGCATCGAGAGGAGAGCGCAGATTTGGAGCAAATGCGATTGCACCATGTCGCGGAGCGTCCCCACGGCATCGAAGTATCCAGCACGACCCTCAAGTCCCGCAGACTCCATCGCCGTCACCTCCACGTGATGGATGAGCGTGTGTTTTAAGATGCGCTCGAGAATCGGATTGGCGTAGCGAAGATAGTAGATGTTGCGGACGGCTTCTTTGCCGAGATAATGATCGAGCAGATAGATCTCTTTTTCCCCGAAGCACTGTGTGAGGGCAAGGCGGATCTGCTCGAAGCTCTCCAGATCCGATCCCACAGGCTTCTCGATGATGCAGCGGAAATCATTCTCTCCTTTGCGATGATGGATTTTTCCTTTGCAGATATTCTCGAGGACATCATGGAAGACCGTCGGAGGAATCGAGAAATAGGCGAGACGAACGGGCTTATTCCATTGCCTCTCCATGGTGTCCATGCGCTTCGCGAGTGCTTTGAAATCCGCAACACGATCATACTGACCTTGGCTGTAGTGAACGTGTGTTAGGAGTTCTTTGAGCGCCCATTCCGTCACCTCCAGCATCGATTCGCGTATGGAACTTTCCACCATTGCCCGAAAGCTTTTTTCGTCCATCGCGGAGCGCGCGAAGCCAATGATCGCATAGTCTTTGGGCAGCCTTTTTTTAAGAGCGAGCACGTAGAGTGACGGATAAAGCTTGATTCTGGCTAGATGTCCGGAGGCACCGAAAATCACTAGGTTGAATGGGCGGTTGGCCTTTAATCCCGATGCAGTCTTATGGAGCACCATGCACCCCAGTATAGGAGAGATGGAGCGTGATGGCAGCCACAAGATCGCTATTTTGGAAACAGGGATTTTACGACCTTTGTCATGCGACACAACCAGCATGGGCAGAGGTCGCGGGCGAGCGATTTCCATGCTGTCCTTTTCAGATATCGCTGGAAAAGTGCGGCGCGAGGATGCATGCAACCCTCCTTCCATGGTTTGTGCACGATGTAGTGGATGATCTTCGCATGCTCCACAATATTGTGCACTTCCGCCGGATGCTCCGGAATCCATCCTGTAAGGATTAATGCCTCAGCCTCCACGTTCCATATTGGATCGAGTTCCAGCCAGCGCCCTGCAAGCACGGCGTTCACACCGTCCTGGTCCCAGTAGCGGACAATACTTTCGTATTTCCTGGTATGTTCGATGATTTTTTCTGCAATCTCTTCGCTACGCCAGATGTCCAGATTAATGAGCTGTAAACCAGCATTACAGTACGGCGTCATGGGCGGAATGCCGAGCTCTTGATAATTTGGCAATGCCCAGTCGCTGGAAACATATGGAGACCGCAGTTCACGTGTAGCGGCCATCGGGTGATTATCGAGATCTGTTTCCCAAAGAGCAGTGATATCTCCGCAAACAAGCATGTCCGCATCCATTTTCAGTACCTTGCCGTACGATGACAGGAGTTTCGGCAATGCCAGATAGTAGTACATTGCAGGATGGACATTTAAAAAACAGGGGAGACCTTGCATCGGCAACATGTCCGGCTGCAAAAAGATGATCTTCAATCGGGGGTCTTTTGTGGAGGAGAGCAGTCGTTGTTTCGTCTTCTCCAAAAGGTCAGTCTGGAGCACGTAGAGTTCCAGGGGGGTTTGCCCGCGGTAGTGGTCGAGGAGTGAACGGATCATGACGGCAAGACCGGGTGCATAACCCTCGTCCGTGCTGCAGGCGATAACGATGGGAGGTAATGTCATAGAATGTCGGCACAGGAAGATTATTCCACGGCTGACGAATATTTTTTGAGTTGGGATTCTCCGTACGCAATCGAAAAGGCCTCTGCGGTTTCAAGAAGTACCGCAAGTGGCTCCACTTCACGTATCGGATAGCGAATATCGAAATTGCATGGGACAGGATCTTGTACGGGGGACTCCGGAGTGTGATCTCCATCCCACGGTATCCATGTTGCATCTCCCCTTTCTCTGTACGATGAAGGCAAACGATTCCATTGTACTTTCATCGAATACTCGAGAGCGTAGCGTTGCAGATCTTCCGGAGTGATTGCATCACTGTTCTTCATTTCCTCAAAGATCGCTTTCCACTGGAAGGT
Organism: Candidatus Peribacteria bacterium RIFCSPHIGHO2_02_FULL_53_20; assembly: GCA_001787585.1. Taxonomy (GTDB): domain Bacteria; phylum Patescibacteriota; class Gracilibacteria; order Peribacterales; family Peribacteraceae; genus 2-12-FULL-55-11. Next base: position 13,599 of record MFXW01000014.1, on the reverse strand, counting down.
ATTTCCGTGTGGTTTCCGCGCATCCGCGAAATATGTCAGCCATCCTGCATAGACTTTGCGCTGTATTTGTTGCTTCGATCGAACGGGAAAATGTGCCATAGTCAGTGACGTATCACACTGCTGCACCCAGCTGCCATTCGGTTCCATAAGCAGATGGTTACCGCCACAGAGGCTCCTTCCTGTTGTCCTCTTGAGGAGCGCTGCCGGTACAATGACTTTGGACCACTGTGGGTGTTCATGTACCCGCCGATACGTGATTCTTCTGAGTACATTTTTTTCAGACGACGGATCCTCTGGCATGGGTACATAGCATCGCCATGGAACACGAACAGGAGAGACCCCACTCTGTTGAGCCAAAATATCTGGTACATCACCCACGACGAATTCATCGGCATCGACTGGCATGATCCAATCTGCTCCTTCCTCTGCTGCTTTGTACATCAGCTCGGTCATCACCTCTGCCTGGAGATGGAGCAGATCTTCGTCGGTGCGATACTCTATCGGCAAACCTTCACGCTGCAGATTCTTGATAATCTCAACGGAATTGTCCTGACATCGGTGGAGCACGACAATAATTTTGCATGACCATAGTGCGTAATGACGCATGCACGCTTCCAGGATATCCGCTTCATTTCTGGCTCCGCAAATGGTGATAATCTTCATGGCTAGTGTGGGCGAAGGGAGGCATCTGATGCGGTTACCTTTTCTTTTCTTCGGACAATGACCTGATAATCTTTATGGATCATCTCATACTCATCTTTGAAAAAGGTTAGGAATGCATCGATGCCGGCATGAGGATTCCTCAGTGGCGCTTCCGGAAAACCATTCCACCGGTAATCGTCAAAAATCAGGAGCCCATTCGGTTTGAGGAGATCGAGAGCTAAAACGCCGTCGGACAGCACGGAGCTCGAGGTATGCGATCCATCGATGTATATGAAGTCGAAGGAATCCAGTGGGAGCGAGCGCAGAAGTTTGCGGGATTGCCCTTTGAGTTTTGTGACTTTGCTCTCTGCTTGCAGCACATGGATATTCGCGTCGAATCTCTGTTCCATATCTTCCCCCGTTAATACTGGAAAATGGAGTCGCGCTCCAATGTCGATATTCTCATCATTGAGGTCAAAAATATCGATGCATGTGAGACGGCTTGTCGGGTGCGTGAGGATCGTACTCAGCATCCAACATGCGCTCCTGCCTTCGTAGCTTCCGATTTCCAGAAATACGAGACCGGGTTTTCCTTTCAGATGTCCAAGCACTTCTTCCCACACCGGAATATGCGGACTGAACCAATCGGATGTGAAGGAGAGCGACATAAGGGATTTGATCTTATCGGTTTCCTGTAGATCATGCAGGTAAAAACACATACCCCGGTTTCTCTGGTGCGATCACTTTCCACGGAAGTGTTCGTGCTTCCTGGGAAAGGAGTGCGTGGTACTTCTGAAGCCTCAATCCTTTCCATTCCATGAAGAGCGTGCGTTGCACTGCATCTGGAGCGCGAATGAGCATCAATATGCAGGTGCCGCTTGGGTCCGCTCCTACAACAGGCTCATCGCCAATGTTTCCTGCTACATCATCATTCGTCGTTTGTCCGTGGAGATCTAGAATGCGTACCTGCTCAAAATCCTGCAGCAACATTTCGCGCATGCCTGCTGCGGCAGATGCATGGAGGATCCATCGCGGTGCGATGAAGGCCGCAACACCGCGCTCCGTATGTTTCAAACGTGCATGTGCCTCTGCAATCGCCATGAGCACTTGGGAGGTCCCAACGTCACGGTCCATCCCGCTGCGTCGAAGAGATCGCACGTAGTGTGCAAGGATTTCCTTTGCTTCCCTACTCAGTGCCTTGATCCGCATTTCCCCCATGAGAGCCGTGCAGACAACAGGAATCACATCCTTCTTTACCATGAACGTCTCTTCTATAGGTTCTTTCACGGTAATCGGCAGACTCTCCCCTTCTACAAGTGGTATCCGCAGGGTATCCAGCATGAGGCTTAGGCGCAGCGATGCAACGCTCCGAAGCACAGGTGAATATTCATGGAAATGCATCCGCCCAAGGATGTCTCGTCGTAGCTGATCGGGATTTGCACCATGCTCAAGGCGCGCATTCACCGTACGCCGAAGTACCTCTCCGGCGATTTCTCCTCGTCCGCATGCAGCATCAATGATGTGCACACGGGCATCGGAAAGACCCATTGGTATTCCTCCATCGCTCGTGAGCACCTGATGGATGGTCTGGGCAAGGAAGGTCGCGAGCGGCAGAGGGGTTGCCGGGCGATCATGCCCTTTTATCCGCGCGGCGAGCGCGAGCAGAAGATCATCCGAAGCGTCTTCACGTCTGCATTGCTGGCAATGAGCAGCCATATCCGCCGTCGCGAGCACTCGCATGATTTCCTGAATGGCATTCTCGAGAGTGCTTGGCAATTTATTGGTTGCAAGAAGGGAACAGATCCACTGGAGATTTCCTGGAAATGGAGGGAGAGCGCTTGCCAATCTTTGACGACGGGTGAGTGCTGATCCCACTTGTTCGCTTGTTGCTAGGGAAGCCGAAACTAGTGCGAGCCCACAAACAAGTGCGGAAGCATGCGGATCCTCTGACACAGCTCCGCCGATTACTCCTTCCTTCATCGCGTCTTGCAGAGGTCCTTGCAATCGCTCAATCCCTTTTTGCATGTCGAGTGTGAATACAGAGAACTCACTTTCTCCTTCAGAGCTCTGTTCTTCCATCCGCTGGTATTCTGCCAAGCGCTCTGTACTTGCCGTCGCAGCATCCATGAGGACGGCAATGGGATGTACCCGCACAATCTGCAAGCGCGGCCTGCCGGTTTCCGTGGGCACAGGATCGCGAAGAAGTCCGGGTATGGCAGGTACCCCATCTGGTACTGCGTACCGCAGGGCGATATTGCGTAGCTCACTGATGGATATCGGTCTCCCCGTAGCCAAGCTTTTGGCAAGTGCTTGCCAATGGTAGCAGCGCCTTAGATCACAACTTGGAGTAATGGCAAGCGCTATGCATCCTCCGAGGATCTTTGCCGTGATTTGCTCGGCACTGCGCACGGGAAAATGGGCGAGAGCAAGAGTGGCGGATGCAATCGAGGGAAGTATTTCTCCGGTCACTCCATGGAAAATCTCATGAGATCCCATTGGGAGATTCCAGGGAGTTGCTTTCAAGAGCGGTACCGGTAGAAGGACCTTGCGGAAGGGGGGAAGTTCCGGATTTTTACGGTGCACGATGCGCCGGATCGGATTGCTTTCGGCAATATCATCTTCCGGAGTGGGGACATACGTTTTCCACGTGATCGTCTGTATCCGGTCCGTGCCCGATGCGGCAAGCACATCAAGCACATTTCTCCCCTCTGCAGCCACGAGAAATTCGTCGGCGTCGAGAGGGGCAATCCAGTTCAACTCTCCTTCCATCACCATTCTCCGGATGTGACCCGAGAGTAGGGAAGATTGCATATGACCCAAGCTCAGACTTTCATGAATTTCCATGGGGATCCCCTCCTCTTGAAGTTTGCGAAGGATTTCCCTGGTATTGTCGATGCAGCGGTGGAGTACGAACACCATCCGCGATGTCATGCTTGCGTGGTGCCGCACGAATGTCTCGATAATGTCCGCTTCATTGCGGACGACAGAGACGATGGCGAGGCGGGGGAGGCTCATACGAAGGAGGGGAAACGTACCCTAAAGAGCGCCCGATTGCACGGCGAGCCGTAGCTAGAAAGTGAGATCGTGTTGTAGTATGTATTTGAAAATTATAGCTTTCTGCAGGGCAGGAATCAGTTTCCTTGAAGTACAATAATATGAGAGTAAGTTATAAGTTGATGTCATCCGTTTTGGATCGTTTCGCCAAACATGAACGAGGCATGAGTGTTGTAGTGCACCCTAGCGAGCTGGAGCTCGGTCCCTACGGGGCACATGTGTTACAGCAATTGTTGAGCCCCGCGGTACATACTGGTGACGATCTGCAGCCGCAAGAACTCCTCGAACATTTTTGTCGTGAGGCCCAGCCGCATAAAAAAGAAGGGAAGCCCGAAGCGTGTCCAAATCTCCATGTTCGCCTTGGCGCAAGGCGATCACTCATTCTAGAAGGACCATGCAGAGATTGTCTTTTGCGTTTTCTGGGTAATATGGAAGCGCCTTCCAGCCCAAAATCAGACGGTTCTTCCGCTTGATCAGGTCAAATTCTGGGTTTAGGATACCCCCACATCATCGGTTGCTATCCAGAGTGGCGGAAAGGGAACTGGCCCGATTGATCCGCCCCCCAACCTCCGAAGACTCGGCACGGTGGGACCTCCAGCCCCATAGGGGGAAGATAGGTCGCACTCGCGCTTCCCCAAACAGGAAGCGATTTTTTACTCGGATTTCCCCCACTCCCGATCTCCCGACTCCCGATTTCACTACCCCCCAATCCTCATGTCCCACCTCTTCACCTCCGAATCCGTTACCGCCCTTCGACTCAGTCGCTGAGGCGACTTCGCTCAGGGTCTAGTTATATTTTCCCCCACTCTATATGTCTCATCTATTCACCTCTGAATCCGTTACGGAAGGTCACCCCGACAAGCTCTGTGATCAGATCTCCGATGCCATCCTCGACGATGCACTTCGCCAAGATCCCCACGCACACGTCGCTTGTGAATGTCTTGCAACAACTGGTCTCGTTGTTGTCGCCGGAGAGATGCGCACGTCCGGGTACATCGACATTGCCGGAGTCGCACGCGAAACCGTTCGTGAGATCGGCTATGACGATGCAGTGTATGGATTTGATCATAAAGCCTGCGCGGTCATTGTCTGTGTGGGAGCGCAGAGCGCGGACATTGCATTGGGCGTTGATGAGTCAACAAATAAAGACCAGGAGCAGGGTGCGGGAGATCAGGGGCTGATGTTTGGGTTTGCTTGCAATGAGACAGCCGAGCTCATGCCGCTCCCCATCAGCCTTGCCCACGGGCTCACGAAGAAACTTGCGACTGTTCGCAAAGCAAATGGACTCCATTACCTTCGTCCGGACGGCAAGAGTCAGGTCACTGTGCAGTACAGCGATGATGGCAAACCCGAGCGCGTGGAGTGTGTGGTCGTTTCCACGCAGCACGCCGAGGAAGTCAGCCATGAGCAGATCTGCCGCGAAATCCGTTCGCACGTCATCGAGCCCGTGTGCGGTGCATACATCGATGCGAAAACGAAATTCCACATCAATCCGACGGGGCGTTTTGTCATCGGAGGTCCTCCCGGGGATTGCGGACTCACCGGTAGAAAAATCATTGTGGATACCTACGGTGGCTACGGACGCCATGGCGGTGGAGCGTTCTCTGGCAAAGATCCAAGCAAAGTAGATCGCAGTGCCGCCTATGCTGCGCGTTGGGTGGCAAAGCACGTGGTGAAAGCGGGGCTCGCGGGAAAGTGTGAAGTGCAGATCGCCTACGCCATCGGCATTGCCGCGCCGGTTTCCATCCGTGTGGATACATTCGGAACTCTGAAACAGGTGCAAGGCGGTCACGCACTTTCTGATCGCAGTATCGAAGCGGCGATTGCCAAAGTTTTCGATCTTCGACCGGCAGCGATCATCCACGATCTCGAATTATTGCAGCCCCAATATAAGAAGCTTGCTTCGTACGGTCACATGGGTCGCGAAGATCTTGGAGTGGTTTGGGAGCAGACGCCACGCCTTGAGGAATTGCTGAGTGCACTGTAATCTCCATTGCTATGGCACTCTCTCCTGAATTCATACAGCAAATGCGGCAATGGAGTGTGGAAGCCCAAAACCAAGCGGGTGCGATCTGTGTCATTTCCAGCGCTGCACGGAATTTTTGCAATGCACTGGTAGGAACAGGAACCATACCAATATCCGCTGCAAACGCCGCTTTTGAATGCGTAAAATCTACAAGCTCACCCGTGGATATGATCACGCATCTTGTCCGCACCCTTATTGTTGAGAGTTCCCCTTACACTGCATCGTATGCTCTGTATTTATTTGGTCAGCAGGACGCAGAGCACAAAAATCTTGTGCTTGGTGTCTTGGGAAGACTGACACATACAGAGAAAAAACTTATCGATCAGAATTCCCCTTGGAACCAATTAGGAACATCTGTCGGAGGAGTGATCGGAATTACTCCCCCCATTACCGTCGGTCCGGGTCTTCCCGTGTCACCGACGCCAACTCCATTGCCCCAGAGACAGATGCGACCATCGCAGCCACTCATTTCTCCCTCGACAAAAAAGCCATAAAAGGAAGGCATAGTCTTGCTTTTGCTAAGCATGGCGATATCGTCTTGAACTATGGGTGATCTTTAAGGCGTGAAGAGCCGGCATCCGTTCATGGACATGGGTCATCAGATCACCACGTGAGCCGTGCCACCGACAACTGGTGCCATCATGAGTATGTTGATCGGACGCAGATTCTCAAACCGCTTTTTACCAGTTATGCCAATGCAGTCCGCGTCCTCATGTGCAAGCATTGCTTTGTCATGGAAGCCGAATTCCCTAAAAAAGAGGTGAAGCAATCTTTATGAAGGTGATGCTTCAGGAGCACTTGCATTCCATCGACAGAGGTGTGTAATGGTTGCATGCTAAATTCTTCACTGGAGACTTCAACAGTTTCTACGGATGAATTAGATCTACCACCCACGCATGCATTCATTCATGGCGGACCGGGATATATGCCGTCACCGGAAGCGGCACTCGCAGAGCAGAGAATTCAGCAGTATCGGCAGTTATGTTTTGAGGGTCAATCGGCCACACAACATCTTCAAATCAACCTCACTCATTATGAAATTGCAGTGCCAGGGGAATTCATCTCAGGGTTAGAAGGCCTGTTTGCTTTCGATGAAAGTTGTACCGATCAGAAGGAACTCGATCAACGTTTAGATCATATGCAGCGTAATTTCATCGGGAGATGTTTAGAGCAATTTGTATTTGTTCGGCAAGAGGGACAGACGGATCCGATAGCTCAACCTGAAAAATGTCGGGCAGTTTGCCAGGCATTTTCTTACATTGCTGCAACATATCCCTCCCTCCGTGAACCTGCTTTACGAGTACTCGATCATCTTGGTGGCAGATCCGATGCAAGAGGTGAAGCTCGTGTTGCTATGGCACAAGTTGATCCTCAGCGTGCAGTGAATGCTTATGAGCAGGAGGCAGCGGCAGCAATCTCGCAGTGCTCAAAGCAAACATCAGTAGGTCTAAAGAGTGCAGACATCCTTGGGGATGATGCCAATTGGCAACTGGCAGGCAACCCCTTTCCTACAGGTAAATCGTTGTGATGATGCTGGATGTGCATATAGGCATCCTCCGTCGATTCTGTAGTCTGGTATTATCTGATCCGTTCAGTACATTCATGCACACAGAAGAAACAGAGTTGGCTTCTCCAGTAGATTCAACCGAAGGAGCGCCAGATGCTCCTCCTCAGGCCAATACTGGAGCTGCTACAACTAATAGTGATCCCAAAAACGATATTACTGCAGAAGCGCGAAAAGTTATCGCACGACGCATGGGCAACGCCCGCCGTTTGTTGCGGTAGTGTTATCGCTTCGGCTTAATCGCGGTAAATCCCAGCAACTCCCACACGGCTTTCTGCTCTTCGGAAAACTTCATGGAGCCCTTCTGCTTGCGGTCTGCGACGATGAGCGCGAGGTGGTAAATGTGGCTGCTAGAGGAACTACGGAAATAGGGAAATACGGAAATAGGGCAGAAAAATGAACCTATTTCCCTATTTCCGTACTCCCTATTTCCCTTACTTCCGTTCCCGGATAGTAATACCGCAATATCTCCTCCCCGGTCTTCCCTTCCCCCGCCTGCCCCTCGGCTCCGCACCCGCTCATGCCCACTCCGTGTCCTGCCATAGGCATTCCCTTGCACCACGGGTCGGGCTTGCTTCCGAATATTTCTGCGTTCGGAAAATTCTTCCATCCCGCTTCAACGGGGCTACGCGTCCGACCGTCGTCTGAGGAGAAGTACGGCGGTTTGATCAGTACATCGTTCAGCATTAACACACTGTTTGCCGTTGCACGCACGGCTTTCACCCAATGGGGATTTTTAAGCTCGAACGCTATTCCTTTATACCATTGAAACCGTGTCGGTGAATCATCCCCATCGTAGGGCATACCAGGAAATTTTCTCTGAAGCGGGTCCAGATAAAATGCCGCATACGTCCGTGCTGCGATTGCAAATGCACGCTGTTTTTCATACGGCTCTGTATCGGGTTCTTCCGCAAGCCCCGCGAGATAATCCTCAAGAGTGATGGTATTGATGATCGCGGGTTTGCCTTCGATCATGGTGCACTCGAGTGTACCGCGGTATTGCGTCTTCAGTTTTTTGAGGTCAACTACATCGCAACTTGTCGCAGCGGCTTCGCGGGTGGAGAGGCGTATTCGAATAGTTATGATTTGCGACTCGTCTCGGCGAAGGCCAGAGCCGAAGTCGGATTTGCGATTTGCGATTTCGCCAGCGGTTTTCTGAGTAAGTGTAGATTTTTCTATTAGTGGCAATGTTTCATCGGAAAAAGGTTCGGCATTTCTTGCTCTGCGACCCGTTACCTTTAGCGTGTACTCCACTCCCCCGATCGTGAGTGTGTATGTTCCCGGTTCAATCGGATATTCCACTTTCAGGCGTATAGCTTGCACCGATTGTGGCGGAAGACTTTCTGGAAGTAGGAGATCAGTGCGAACCAGCATATCGCGACCTGCGAGTTCTTGGCTAAGGCCGATACGGTTACTGCTCCTCGAAACTTCTGCGATTCTGGTGCGGCGGCCAACTTCAGTGTTCCCGCTTCGGTACTCCACAAGAAAGATTGCCGTATCGCCGGGGCGACCTTCGATAGTCGTTGTTCCGACAGCAGAAATTCCCGATACCGGCTCGTTCGTTGCCAATCCCAATCGTTCCTTTTGTCTCTGCGCCAAAATGCCTGCACTCTTAGCTCTTGCGACCACCGGGAAGCGGATTGGCATGCTGTAGTCGTTGCGTGCGACATTGATGCGTACCTGGTTCAAGGTTTCTGCAACGTAGTACCCCGGGCAATCCGTGGAGAGAAGGTTTTTGTGCCCGAGGATCGTGGGCACTTCCTTGCCATGGAAACGCGTCTTGTCATCGGGATCAATGTGGTAGCGCTTGGAAAGCGTGATCAGCAGCCACTGCAGTGAACGCATCTGCGCCTGCGTCGGTTTTTCCACGTCGAAGTTTCCCATAAGTGCGATGCCAACGGTGCCGATGTTGCCGCAGTACACATGACCACCTGTGACATAATCACCACCAGCTTTCCCTTCAAAAATACTGCCGTCATCGGCGACGACGTAGTGGTATCCGATATCTCCCCACCCCCTGCCATTGGCGTGCATTTCATACAGCGCACGCATTCGCTCTTCAGAGTCGCGGTCATCACCCGTCACTTGTATGGCAGTGTGGTGCACGACGAGCAACTTCACTTCCTTGCTGTACTCCAGCGCCCAGCGGTAGGTTTCGTCCCTTTTTTTGCGTACCGTACGCGCAGGAACAAATTCCTCCGGATAGAGTTTGCGATTCTCTATGCAATCCTGCTGTCGCTGCGAAATTGTGTCGGGTTCCGATGTTTTCTCCTGTGGATCGGTTTGTTTTTCCAAGGGAGCTGCCTCTTTCGTGTATAGGAAAGATTCATCGGCTCCCCACTCGGAGCGGGAGATTATGCGGAAAGGGGTGGCGGCAAAAGCAACATCGGGCAGTATCCCGAGTATTGTTACGCAGAGGATCACCGATGAAATTCCCGCGAGCGTTTTTCTCATGTGGAGACCATTGTCGGGCTTTTACAGGACTTTTTCCATTTCTATTCCACTGTTTTATTCTCTTTCAAAACTATTTCATAGCTTCTCACCATTCTCTCCATCGAGAATGATTCTTCCGCCGTCCCTTTGCCGATCGCGCCCATCAGCGCACGCTTCTCCGGATTGTTTTTCAAATCCAATATGGCATTGCGAAGGTCTTTGGCGGATCCGGCGGGAACGATCACGGCGTCACGTCCATTTTGAAGATACCCCGCGATCCCGCAGGCATCTGTCACAATCGTCGGAATTCCCATCATCATCGCTTCGCCGGCAACGAGACCAAAGGGATCGTGTTCACGTGAAGGGAGGACGAAGAGGTCGAGGCTGCGGTAGAAGGATGCAAGGTCATCGACAAGGGGGAGAATGATTGTTGATTGCTGGTTGCTGGGTCCCAGCTCTGTAGCGGAAGATCGCGATCTTCCGCTACAGAGCTGCGCTTCAAGTTTCACTCGTTCTGGTCCAGTTCCGACGATTGTAAGGGAAATATCGGGCAAATCTCGTATTGCATCGATCAGGACATCGATGCCTTTGTCGTTGGAGAGGCGAGCAATCGTGCCAATGCGGAGTTTCCCCTCCCCCCGTGGGGGAGGGGCAAGGGGTGGGGGCGACAGCCGTGAAGTATCAATCCCATTTGGTATAGCAATGACATTCTGGAATTCTAATTTCTCATAGATCTTCTTACTAAGATCCGAAACAACAACCGTAGTCGCGAGCTCGCTCAATTTTCGCAGTTTTGGCAGCCAAGGATTTCTGGTAAGCCAGCGTCCGATGCGGTCATGCTCTATCCAGATCACCCGGATCCCCTCTTCTGTTAGATGCTTTGTGAGGAGCAATTTTTCGGAGAGGCTGAGCATACAGACGACATCCGGACGGGAGGAAAGTTGCAGGTTGCAAATTGCAGAACGGATTTTTTTCCCCATGGAGAGTTTTCTCCACAAAAAAGTGAATGCGGCAACTTTGCTCACGGGTGGAATGCCTATATCCAATTCAAAAATTTGCAATTTACAACCTGCAACTTTTTTTAAAAGTGTCGAACAGCTCCCCATGAATGCAACTTCATGTCCGCGCTCCTTCAATCCTTTCATGAGTGCCAATGTCTGTACCTCCGCTCCGCCGAAGCGGCTTTCCAAGGGGAAGCGGGTGAAAAGGATTTTCATGGAAGTATTATGTATTAAGTATTGGGTATTACGTATAACGTCGCTATACATAATACGTAATACCTAATACGTAATACTTCACGCCATCCAGGATTCAATCAGACCGCCGATTTCCTCTTGGACCACATCACTCTGATACGACGTGCAAATACAGACCTCCGCCCCCGCTGTCTTAGCATCTGTGACATACCGGTCACTGTCACTCGAAGAAATCAGAGCAATCCGTGCCACAGGATTTATTTTTTTCAAATACCGGATGACTGCAGGTCCGTTCTCCGTTGGCATTTCGTAGTCGATGAAGGCAAAGGCGATGTCAGGATGTTTATCGATCAATTTCTTCGCTTCCTCCGTTGTCATCGCATGCAGGAGATCCACTTTCCAGTGGTTATGCCGGAGGAAGCCTTCGAGCATGAGTTGTTTGGCATCGGAATCGTCGGCAATCAGGAATTTTGGTAAAGGCATATTGCTATTGTAAACGAATACATGCATCCCGTAGAGATGGCACTCTGTGCCGTCTTTTTGCCTTCGAGGAGACGGCATAGAATGCCATCTCTACACACACAATCACGCGCATGCCAACTTCCTCAAAAACCCCCCGATCTGTTTGAGGGAACACCTCTTCCCATCGACTTCATGATGGAAGCTCTGCCCGTCCCATTGCTCATCGGAACCGATGCGCACGCAGACGAGTTCTCTTGGGAATTCTTCCTGGACGGTTTCCAGCATCGCCGGGCTTGGGCAGGTGATGAGTACGGGGCATTTCTCAGCTTTGCGGGCATCACGCACGCACTCGCACGCGATGATCGTATTAAACGACATCTGGAATTCATCGATCGCTTCCGACTCGTTATCATCTGCATAAATATCCTCGAGAGCGAGGTGCTTCCAGCCCGGATGCTCCTCGAGGAACATCGCCGCAAGGAGTTCCCTGGTTATATCGGTGGCGCCAGCAATCAGGAGAAGCATGTGTAGAGGAGTTAACATATTATTATAGCATGAATATTGGTATTTGGGAAGATTGGAGGAGGGCTTGTGGAAGCCAATATCACGGGTCATGCGGTCAAAAATGCATACGTAGAGACGTCCGGCCGGACGTCTCAAAACCCAAAACAAAAAAAGACGTGCCGCGGCACGTCTCTACGAGATCGTCGCCTGTCCCCCCATATATCCCCTGAGCACCTCCGGCACGGTCACTGATCCATCTCCATTCTGATAGATCTCCAGAATCGGAATCAAAATCCGCGGTGATGCGATGCAGGTATTATTCAGCGTGTGGACGAATTTTTTTTCGCCTTCCTGCGTCGTGTATTTAATATTCAACCGACGTGCCTGGAAATCTCCGAGGTAGCTGCAGCTGTGTGTCTCTCCATATCCGTTGCGGCTTGGCATCCACGTCTCGATGTCCTGCATGAATACTTTTCCCTTCCCCATGTCTCCGGTGCAGACATCAACAATTCGATAGGGCAATTCCAAAGCTTGTAGAATATTTTCTGCGTTATTGCGGATCTCCTCAAACATCGCGAGAGCGGTTTTCGTGTTCGCTTCACAGAGAACAACCTGCTCCACTTTTTCAAACTGATGGACGCGGTAGAGCCCTTTCGTATCCTTCCCGTATGTTCCTGCTTCTCTCCGAAAGCACGCACTGTAGCCGGCATAGCGCTTCGGAAGATCCTCCGCAGTCAGTGTTTCTCGGCTGTGGTAGCTGCAGACCGTGACTTCCGATGTGCCGATCAAGTGCAGTCCATCAGGTTCAATCGCCGCGCCCGGTTTCTCCTGTCCCCCAACTGCGTAGATATTCGCCTGATCCGCGCCTGGGAAGAATCCCGTACCGATGAAACATTCTTCATTGGCCATCAGCGGCGGCGCGAAGAGGGTCCAGCCTTTTTTTACAAGCGAATCCATCGTGTAGCGCAGTACTGCCTGATGCAGCCGTGCGCCGTCGCCTTTCAAGAAATAGCTCCGTGCGCCGGAGACCTTTGCGCCGCGCGGGATATCGATGATGTCGAGTGCCTCCCCAAGAGTGACATGGTCTTTGGGTGTAAAGGAAAATTTCTTCTCCTTCCCGACGCGCTTGCTTTCTACATTATCCTTGTCACTCTTTCCAACCGGTACCGTATCCAAAGGAATCGCCGGGAGTATGTACTGCATCGCGCGCCATTCGGTTTCGAGAGTCTTCAGTTGCTCCTCTCCTTCTTTTACTTTTGCGCTTAATGCTTTCATCTCTGTGAGCGAGGCAGTTTTCTCATCGCCTTTCAGCGAGGGCATTTTCTTACTCGCAATATTCTGGGTGCTGCGCATGCCATCAACTTCCTTCTGCAGTTCCCTCCTTTTCTGATCCAACTTCAAAAAATCGGCGATGGAAATCGCGATATTCTTTTTCTTTGCGGCATCTTGGTAGACATCGGGTCGTGCGCGGAGATCATCAAGGTCGATCATGCATGGTATGGTACAGAAGGAACCGATAACGCGGAATGCGGATCATGCGGTCCTCCGCTGCGTGTGTTGCATCGCATTTGCAAAATCGTCTTCCAGTCCATACATTCGTTTCTGCAAGTTCAAAGGATCTTCGTCCGTATTCCCATGGATGGCGTGCGTGTAACGCCGATAGAGGTTCCAGTAACGTCGTGCAAATGCAGTAGTCATAACAGAAAGATACTCAGAAG
>MFXW01000013.1:1243-11079 GCA_001787585.1 Candidatus Peribacteria bacterium RIFCSPHIGHO2_02_FULL_53_20 | reverse complement strand
GGAGTATATGTGCGGAGCACACGCCAACGTAGTCCCTATTGCATGGGCAGGTGCTGCCCATGAGCTAAGTATTACAGAATGGTGCCGGGGAAAAAATATGCGCGTGCATATTATCAAAGCAGTGGGCGGAAGTGATTTCTCAGAACGTCAGGTAGAAGATGACCTCTTCACTCTCGCAAAGGCCACACTGGATCTCACACGAAGAGCACGGGAATCCTGCCGATAGCAATAGGCCAGCTATACCGCCCTCTTCCTCACCTCTTCATCCGCTTCGCTCTGCTCCTTTTCCTCATGATACGTCGGTTCCGTGTTCACTTCCCACACATTGCTATTTTCCGTCCGTCCTGCAGCGATGTTATCCATCGCCGTCATCGTCGTGAATATGCTGTGGTCGTGGTTGTTGTAGCGGTTGGGTGAGGGGGGAGTACATCTCCGGTCTCCTCTCCGTCAGAAACCTCCACGCCTCCTGCATTTTCTTCGGATAGCTGAGGTCGCATGCGGCAACGAGAACCTGTTCGGTATCATCACCCTTGATGAGCATATTGGCACCCGGATCGGCGATGAAGGAGCCCCCCCAAAAATGCATGTCGCATTCGTCGCCGACGCGGTTTACTGCAGCGATGTAGATACTGTTGGCTGTGGCATGACCTACCTGGGCTGCGGTCCACATCTTGTCCCAGTCTTCGGGGATCGCAGAGTCCACCGGAGCAATTTCCGGGGAAGTCGCGATAGCCGTGGGGTAGAAGATGATCTCGGCTCCTTTAAGGGCAGCGATTCTGGCGGCTTCCGGAAACCACTGGTCGTAGCAGATGAGGACGGCGATCTTTCCGTAGGGGGTTGCAAACACGCGGACGCCCGTATCGCCGGGAGCGAAGTAGTCCTGCTCGTAGAAGGCAGGATCATGGGGAATGTGCGTCTTGCGGTAGGTGCCAAGCATGCTGCCATCGGGTCCGAAGATGCAGGCAGTATTATAGAATTTTCCATCGGAGGTTTTCTCGAAGATTGATCCGCCGACGAGGACGATCTGGTGCTTCTTTGCGAGCGCTGCCAGGCGTGCGGAAGTCGGTCCCGGGATCGGTTCGCTGCGCGCAAAGGCGGCGGCGTTTCTTGGCGTCTGGCAAAAGTAGGGAGTTGCAAAGAGCTCGGGGAGCGCGACGATCTTCGCGCCCTTCGCTACAGCCTCGGCGACCATCTTCTCCGCTTTTACGAGATTCGCTTCTGCGGAGTCCTGCATGGACATCTGCACAAGGCCGACAGTGACTATCCGTTTTTCCACTGGAGAATGGTGATCGGACTTGACGCCTGAATCAATGTTTCCCGGCGACATTTTTCTGGCTTTGATTTTCCAAACGCGATAGCATTACCAACGTTTTCATCCTCACATTTTCATACGCTTCCATGAAGAAAAAATTCGACCAACTTTCGGCAAATTTGAAGAAATACATCATCGAAGAGAGCGGCAAGGCAGCACATGGTTCTGTTTCCTCGATCGTCGCAAAAAGCAAAACGCCGGTCTCGACCTTTGGAGAACTTACACTCAAGCACTGCAATGGAGGATCCACCATGCAGGCTGCGCTGTGGCTCAAGCATCACCTGGATCATGGGGGCAAGCTCGTCATCACGCTTGCCGGAGCCTTAAGCTCTTTTCAGATTGGTGTGACGCTCAGCGAACTCATTCGCAAGGGAAAAGTCCACTTAGTCTCGGCGACCGCCGCCAACCACGAGGAGTCTTACTACCGCTACGTCGCGCACTCGCACTACGCCTACATTCCCCGCTACACGGAGCTTACGCCGGAGCAGGAGGCGGAGCTCCGCGATGCGGGACTCCGGCGCATCACCGATACATTCCTTCCCGAAGATGAAAGCGTGCGTATCATGGAGCCGCATCTTTTGCAGATGTGGAAGGACGCGCAAAAGCAGGGAGAGCGGTACTTTCCCCATGAGTATTTCCGGAGGCTCTTTGGAGAGGGGCTCATCAAGCCTGATCCCAAGGCGAATCCCACCGATTGCTGGGCATTCGCTGCCTACGAGAAAAAGATCCCGATCGTCATTCCCGGTTTCGAGGACTCCACGATGGGTAATATCTTTGCGAGCTACACGTACGGGGGAAAATGGCGCAAGGACAAGAGTATCGTGCTGGATCCCATGATCATGAAAACCGGACTCGAATACTTCACGTCCCTTTACGACTGGTATCAGGAGGCATCGAAAGATAGCTCCGTCGCTTTCCTTCAGCTTGGCGGCGGCATCGCGGCGGACTTTCCGATCTGTGTCGTGCCATCTCTCAAGCATGATCTCGGGCTCCACGACAAGATTCGTGACTGGGCGGGGTTCATCGAGATCGGTTCTTCGCCGATGTCTTACGGCTCGTACTCGGGTGCGGGCGGCAAGGAGAAGATCACCTGGGACAAGCTTTCCACAAGCAGCTACTACCAGATCATCCAGAGCGACGTGACGGTCGCGTTCCCGTGGATCGCGGCGGTGCTGCTCGGTTTGTAGCGCGCGAGAAAATTCTTGCAATCGCAGCTGGCTGTCGTACACTTTGCGCCTGTTTCCCATGCGACTACTCACGCAATGACCGCATCTCCGGTGGAGCATTCCCATGTTCCCCATTTCTCAAGGCGGCGCAGGCTCGCGGAGAACCGGTACATCCGGGACCGATGGCGGGATTTTCTGAGTGTCGACCATCGTGGGATGATGACAATTGAAGGTGTGCCTGTGGACCGCATTGTCAAAAAGTACAGCACTCCGGTCTACGTGATGGTGGAGAGTAAGATCCGCCGCAACTTCCGGCGCTTTAAAAAAGTGTTCGGGGACAAAATCAAGCTCCAGTACGCCGTGAAGTGCAACAGTAACCTCCAGATTCTGCGCATGGCGCGCGAGGAGGGCTTTGAGCTGGATTGCTCGAGCGTCGGCGAGATCATCCTCGGGCTTCTTGCCGACTTCAAACCGCGCCAGCTTTCTTACACCAATCTCTACAAGACCGAACAGGATCTCCACTTCGCGGTGAAGATGGGCGTGCAGAGCATCACGGCCGACAGCATCGAAGATCTCTGGCACATTGCGGAGACTGCGAAAAAACTCCGCACACAGGTGCGCACCGTGATCCGCGTGAATCCCATGATCGAGATCCGTAACTATTCCACAAAGGGCAACAAGTACGGCATCCCCTTAAAACAGGTGATGGAAGCCGTGGAGATCGCGGCAAAGAGCCCCTTTGTTGATTTCCGTGGCTTCCACTTCATGGGCGGATATATCTATAGTCCGTGGACGTTACGTTCCTCGGCCCGCGTACTCGTCAACATCATCCGCGAGTGCCAGGATCGCAAGATTCCCATTAAAACTCTTTCTCTCGGAGGGGGGTTCCCCGCCGCCATTGGTGACCAGAGCGAGTTTCCCGTGGAGGATCTCACGTCTTTCCCGAAATATTTCCAGAGACTTCTCGATCGCAGTGGGGTGACGATCCCGATCCAGCTGATCTTCGAGCCCGGGAAATCCATTGTGCTCCATGCGGGCGTTGGTCTCATGCACGTCGTTGCCAACAAAGAAATCCACCACAGAAACCGCATGATCATCGCGGACGGTTCCACGTATAACTTCATCCCGGATGCGCTTGTCCAAAGCGAGGTCCGCTACGACATCCTTCCGGCCTCCAAAATGTTCTCCCCGCGCGTTCACAAAGTCACCGTGGGAGGCAACACTTGCGATTGCTGGGATCTCATCACCAAAGGGATCGAGATGCCCAAGCTCGAAGCGGGCGACATCCTCGCCGGCATGGACGTGGGGGCCTATGCACAGGTGCTCGCCAATAACTTCAATACGATCAAGCGCGCGCCGGTGGTTCTCATTCACGAAAACGGTACCTTAAAGCAGATACGCCGCCGCGACCGGTACAGCGAGATGTTTGCGCCTGAACTCGATGTGCTCAAGATGGCCGACCCCAACGAGCTGGAGTACTACAACAATCTCTACCGTGTGAATATCGACAAGATCTGGAAGGGGCAGGGGAAGAAGAATGGTGCGGCGAAGGGGAAATAAAAAATAGGGAAGAGGGAAATAGGGAAATAGGGAAATAGGTATATGCAATTGTCTGCGTCCCTATTTCCCTATTTCCCTATTTCCGTATTCCTTTTATTTCCACATTGTCCCCATCGCCTCTCTGAGCGTCTCCGCATGCTTCTGGGATTTCCGCACCGTGAGCGAGCAGGGGCACTTCATCCGGAAGACATCTGCGAAACGCTCGGGTTCGAAATCTGCCATAGACTGCACATTCTGGAAAAAGATCGCAAACTGCCTCCGGAGGATTTCCGGAAGCACAAGTTCGATGGAGTAGCTGCCGCACGCGACCGCGATGTAGCCGTCACTCGGAAACGGCGTCACCGCGGCGGAACAGACGCTGATTTCCTTGTTACTTTCGAGTGCCTTCACAGCATGGAGATCGAGCGTCGTCTTTCCGCCGATGCCCAGCCGCACGGTAAATCCATTTCTTGCGATGGCGCGGTACACTGCAGCTTCGGAATCGGGAGTGGCGAGCAGATACCAGGCATGGGCGTCGTACTCCTCAAAGACTTTGTTCTCCGCCTTCTCCGTAATCTGCAGGAGCAGGTGATTCCAGAGAGGATCCAGTCCCGCAAGCGAGTCTGCGCGGTACACGCGCTGCTCGCCTTCTTTCTCGGGGAGATCCACGGATTCCTCGGAGTGTCTGGACCATTCACCGAGGGTTTCTGCAAACTGCAGGAATTCGCTTACCCATAGTCTGTGGAGCGAAAGCTTGCCACGCTGCTTCACGAGCACCTGTGCGGTAATTAGGTGGCTGACGATACGGTAGAGATTCGGTGTGGAGACGGTGATGCCACGAGCATCCAGTGTGTTTTTCAGCTCCGCCGTGGAGAGCGGTTTACGGCAGAGAATTTCGAGAATAGCGCTGTGGATGGGGTGAATGGGGTCGAGCATCGTATTATCGGATAGCTATAATGTAGAGTATATTTTCTATTATTACAAGAATAAAATAATTTAATATAATAAATATCATATTTGTCTAATACTGGAAAAATAGCGCATCAGAGAGCGTTTTCACAGAAAATGAGACGGGTCATTTTCTTCGGATATATGAGATCACGCTCGGCGATGGTCTACCTGCGGTCGGAGATCTCGGCATGCGCGAACGCCGGTGGAGAAGTGAGAAGGAAGTTCTCAAATTGCCACACATCGTCTTTTGTGCCTGAAGCCTTTCCTGTTTTCGTTGTCGCTACAGACTGTGAGGGAGACCAGTTGATGGGGAGGGAAACGACAGAGCCGAGATAGGGATCTGCCACATGCAGGATTTCCTCATGCGGCAACTGATCCGGAATAAGGACGCCTTTGCGGGGATTGCGGATCATCCAGAATACCGCCCCCAGGACGGAAGCTGCCACCTGCAGGGTAGTGGCATTTTGACCGGGGACGAGCCGGCGCGTTTCCTCGATACTGAGGTTTGTGCCTGCCCACCAGGACTCAAAGTCGTGCCCCATGAGGAGGACACCGAGTTCATCTGTGCCTCCTACGATGTCATCGTTCATGATGCGGTATTTCTCATGCAACTTGCAGTCCCGGGCGCGCAAGGCATTGAGCGAGTCCAGGGCAGCTCTGCACGGGAGATATGCATAGTGCACGGTCGGGCGATAGACCGCCTCGCCGTCTTGCCCAAAGACCGTGAGAAAGTCGGAGATGGTGAAAGCCTCGCCGTGACGGACGACCATGCCGACGATTTCCTGGCTGGGCACGCACGATCGCACGAAAGTATTGATGCCGAACCGCGAGAGGCAGATCTGGTTTCTGGGTCCTTTCTTATGCTCGTGGGCGTCTGCGGGGAGTACTCGCTCGTGGGTGCCCCAGCCCATTTCGGCCGGAGCGGTGCCCTCCTCGAAAAATCCTTCCACGCTCCAGGTATTGGCGAATTCCTCGGGGTCATGCGGCTCAGAGGAGACTTGCGTATCAATCTCGCTGATGTGGATGACTTTGACGTTCAAGAGCTTGGCAAGCTGGTTGTAGGCGCTGCTCTCCAAGGCGACCTGGATCTTCTTGATCCGCGGATCACGCGGTTTTTCGATCAGGAGTTTGCGGGCGATATCTGTGAGTCCCCGCTTGGTGAAATGCGAGACTAAGCCCGGATTAGCGCCATGTTCCAGAATGGCTGTAGCGCCGGGATTGCTGCCCCAGCGCTGCACCATCTGGCGGATAGCCATGTGGCGCACGTAGAGCGTTCTGTCCGTGTGGCGCTTGCGCTTCATGCCTGCATACGGATTCCAGAGCTCCACAGAAGTATTCACGTACAGCACATCATTGCGGTGGCACCATTCGAGGATATCCGTGCAGCCAATGTTCCATGCGAGGTCGATGATCATGTCACCGGGTCCCACGTGTGCGGAGAGTTGCTCTGCAAACCCCTCCTGCGTGATGCGCTCCTGGACAAAGCGCACCCCTTCAGCAATCGCCGCAGCGAGCGCTGGGGAGGCGCTGCAATCCACCATATCCATCACCGTGATACGGTCACGGGGCATGTCGATGTGCCTGAGCAGCAAAGGGAGCGTGCACTGAGACACGCCCCCGTAGCCTATGAGCAGGATGCGACCTCCGAAGGAGATGCGTAGACGAGCCGCAAGCGCGTCAACGGTTTCCAATGGTCTTTAGCGTGAGGCAAGAACCAGAGAAGGTTTGACCGAGAGTTGATCGACTTTGGAATTCAGCACGATGTTGCGCTCGGCAAATTTCTCCAAGTATGCCTTGGGGAAGGCATCGCATCCTCGCAGCGAACAGTGTGCGTTGTAGGACTTGCCCTGGAAGAACGAGAGCGCGTACTCCACAATTTTCTGTGCTTCATAAAACTTGCAGCTGAAGACATCGAGGTAGACGGCATTGGTCTGGTTTGCGAAATGGCCGGAAACGAGCGAGGTCTCGATGAGTTGCACAAGAGAAAAGCCGCTCACCTTGGGGTCGGTCCCGAAGTCGACGACGATGGTCTCGCCGAACATGTTCACATCCAGCCTTGTGCAGAGCTCCTTCGTGAAGCGCTTAATGGCTAGGGCATCGCGAATAATAGTGGGATTGCAATCGTGAATGTCGACGGCTGTAGCCAGTCCCCACGCGTTGCTGCGGTCGTATTCCGCCTTGGTCGGAGGAGCAAATGAGCTCTTCGGATTCTGCACCGTGAACTTGGCATTCTGCGAGCTCACTTTGGGTGGTCGCACAGAGAGAGTCTGAGGACTCGGACGTAGTGTCATCTCGAAGATTGGGAAAAGAAATATGTCCAAATATATTCGCCTCACACTGCGTGTCAAATATTTTCTCCCATCGTTCCGAACTGTGGGGGCGTGGAGAGAGTGCGTGCCGACCGCGCTCGTCTGTGTGCCTCTGCACGAGCCAAAAATTTCCTCGTGTGCCGTGCGTACGGTCTCACAAAAAATCTCTGTACATTGTGTGGATTTCTTTCATCCATTTATTGATGGCGACAGCGGACCGTCACCGAAAAATTTTCCTCCCAAGTATGCAGTCTACCCGTCCCTCCCGCATCCGCGGGACGGCGGGGTTTCTGAGATTTTTACTTGTCCATGGTTATTTTGTGGTATAATTCTTCTGGCTAGCGAAGGGGGCTGGGCTCGTACGAGTACCCGCCTCTTTCATTTTGTAATCTTCGCTGCATTGATGTATCGGAATAGATCGGCGAAGTCGCGGGAACAGGATCTGGTTCCAGAACGGCATTCTGACTTGGTTTGAAACAAATTGTGATTTGTGTATGGATTTACGTGCTGTGTTTGTCTACAATGCAGAAGCCTAGTAAAGGGGTAAGGGTTCCCTCGTGAATACCTGCCCCTTTTGTTTACATCGTGACTTTTTCGACATGTACCACAGAGAACAGATTACCAAAATCACGATCTTGATCCGTGAAAAACCTCTCTTTCACCGCACCTGAAATCCAATCAGCTATTTGGAGGAGTTCGACGTAGCGAGAATCAGCCTGTGTAATATGGATAAAGGCTGGCAGAATCTTATGCTTATCAACTCTGAGGTAGTTCCGCATCTGTTGTTCCAATGGTTCACTTAGTTGGAAACGGTCAATGACTAGCTCTACTTCGTCGGACTGGGGCTTGCCATGATTGAAGTGTACTTCGAGGAGCCTTCTCAACATAAGGTTCTTAAATTTATTGGAGCTTTGGGGGTAGCCAAGCTTATCTTCAAGATACACGCCTTTATAATCCTTCTTCGCGATATAGATAGCCGAAGCGCGGATAAAACACTGGTCATTCACAGCAGACAGAATCGCAGTCAGTCGACCCTTCTGTTCTTTACTCAGCCGTCCCGATTTCATTTCACGGCGGATATTGCCAAAGTATCGCATTGCTCCAAGATGCAGATTGAGTTCTTTGAGAGAGAGGTCGGTGACGTGCAAAAGTCCGAGAATGTAATATAGCGAGAATGTGCCGGGGTCACCCGATTCATCTATAAACAGGAAGTCGCGCTTTGGTGATGGAGTGATTTGTAGATCCATGGAATACGGACTAGGCAGCAACAAGCACCGACTGAGAAATATCATGCTTTTCAGGCACCCGGCACAACTGTTCCAGATGTTCCAGAAGTGTCTCGTACGCCAGATGCAGCGTCGGGGGCTGTTCTTTTCGGGCAGTTTCAAAAAAGGGAAGGTACAGGTCCCGCGTTGTCCGGAAGAGATCCTCCCGTTTGTCGGAATGAAGCGCGGCGGTATTTTCGAGATTGTGGATACGGTCTGCCATCTTGATGAGCAGAATGCTCGGCTCGAGTGATTGCACGGTGACCATCTGATGCAAATATCGTTTCTCCCACGCAAGGGTGGATTCCCTTTCAAAGCGCTGCGGCCGCGATAGCCCGAGGACAGTCGTGGCAATCGGTCGCCCGACGCTTTTCACAAGATCCGCGTATGTCAGTTCCGTGTCTTCGATCACGTCGTGCAGGACTGCCGCCGCGTACACATGGCTCGGCAGATGCGTGCTTGCTGCCATCAGGATCTCGATCACGGCGAGCGGATGTTCGATGTAGTCTCTGCCGTCCGCGCGCTTCTGTCCCTTGTGTGCCCGGAAGGCAATGGAGGTGGCGATGGAGAGGGGGACCATCGAAATGAAGAATTAAGAATTAAGAATGGAGAATGAGGAGTGAGAAATAGGCGAGGGTGCAGAGGGATGCAGAGAGTTGGGAAAAGGGGCGGAGCGAGTGGCGATCGAGAGGACCGTCACAATGTGTGCGACGAGGAGAGCTGTGAAGGCAGCAGCAGCGAGGAGGGGATAGCGCATACGGACAGCAAAACATTCGATGGACGTAGGGGGTAGGGTGTCGGAAGCAGTTAAATATTGGAATGGTCAACTTTTGGCTAATATAAGCCATGAAATACGTTCTTTGTCCTCATGGAACAGAGGGCGCAGTGCATGGAAGATTGCCGTTGAAGGATGTATACTGTCCTTATCATGATTGCTTTTCCAAAAAGGCGATTGGGAAGTAATGAGGATGGTGAGTCTGCTGCAATAGATACAGGAGACAGCTCTACCGACCGTGCGGTGCTGCGTCTGCATGACGCCCACGCACGCATGATGGCGGTCATGGATCAAACAGAGAGTCTGATGGTTACACCTTCGGATGCTGCATACAGCAAAGCGTTGGATGACAATATCCGGCGTGCCATAGCCGGGGAACAAGCCAGTCTCAATGCTCTCCTCCAATTGGCATTCCAACTACAGCCTCTTCCCGCTGCCATGCGCGGGGACAAACAAGCGCAACTTGCGGTAGCAAACGCCTTTGCGGAAATGGGGGAATACACATGGGCAAGCACTTTC
>MFXW01000013.1:0-1227 GCA_001787585.1 Candidatus Peribacteria bacterium RIFCSPHIGHO2_02_FULL_53_20 | reverse complement strand
ATGGGCAAGCACTTTCCATATGCTTGCAGGAAAAGGAAAAGGTCGTTGGAAGCCGCAATACATGGCATTGATTGATGATGAGCGTCGAAAAAAATGTCTCGCGGTTTTGCGCCACAACATACCCTTGTGAAGTTTTTCCTTTGAAAAAACGATAAGGTGAACGCAGAATGGTTTCTCATGATCACCGAGCTCAGCACAGTCAGTTTGGAAACCTCTCTTGGGTGTCTTTCCATTCGCGGAACGCCGAAAGGGATTTTGGCTGTGACATTTGAAGCAACGCAGACCTCGGAAGATTTCGAACATTCACGCTTCCTCGAGCAATGCCTTCAAGAGTTGGAGGAGTATTTCTCCGGCAACCGCAGGGCGTTCACTGTTCCTCTCGTGATGCGGGGAACGGATTTCCAACAGCGGGTCTGGGACGCGCTCCTCGAGATTCCCTTCGGGCAGACCGTGACGTATGGTCAATTGGCAAAAGAAGTCGGGCATCCCGGTGCAGCGCGCGCAGTGGGAACTGCGGTTGGCGATAATCCACTCGCGATCATCGTGCCGTGCCATCGGGTGCTTCCGGCAAGCGGCGGGATCGGGGAATATGCTTCGGGCAGCGACAAAAAGGAGTGGCTGTTGAAGCACGAGGGGGTCAGCGTTCACCGCTGGTAGCATCCCGAGGAATCCTATGGTTTCCACGCTTCAGGATCTCCGAGATAGTAATTGTTGAAGGGGTCTTCCTCTTCATCGCCATCGGTATCAATATCCGGCGGATCTTCAGGATCGGATGTGAAATCGTTGTCCAAGACTAAGAACACTCCTGTGAGCGTTTCTCGGATTCTCGTCGCGAGTGCATGTGGAACTCCTGCAATATGGATAATGTACTCTGAGGAGATTTCCTCGCCGAGCAGAATCTTGGTACGCGATCCATCCGGTGTTGGATCGATTTCTGTCCGCCCACCCATGCGGAACATTCCGACGCTGACCTCTGCGCAGCCACCGCAATCTCGCACAATGTTTTCCACAAGTTCATCAACTGCGACGAGATCTTTGCCAAGCGCATCGACGTGCATGGTGATGTCTTCCAGAGGCATAGGAAAATCATCCTATCGTTTTGTGCAGCCTTCTCAAGAAGTTTCGTGCGGAATTAGAGCTCCCCATCCGCATCCTCTTCACTAAATCTCCACACCTCTTCATTGGAACTATCTCCATCCTCAAGATCTCCGTCGTCGTCGATCATTG
>MFXW01000012.1 GCA_001787585.1 Candidatus Peribacteria bacterium RIFCSPHIGHO2_02_FULL_53_20 | reverse complement strand
GTGTCTTCACGCAATATCAGTCGAGTACGCAGTCGTCGGTCGCGTCCGAGGAAGTGCCGTCATGCATCCCGTGAACAGTGCGTAGAGAAGCGCATGTTTGACGAGCGAACCATAGTGAGCGAGGAGTTTGCGCTTCTCAGCACTGCGAGCGGTGATGCATAGGCACTTCCTCGTTAGCGACCATGTTTCTTTCTGCCCTTTCTTTGCGCCAAAGAAAGGGCAAACCATTCAAAGGCAAACGATGACATTCTCGTATAGAGGCGCGCAGGAAGAATCCTGCGCTGGGAGATTTTTATATCAAAAAGATCTTTTCACAAAATCCTCCAACGCCCACGTCATCCCTTTGATCGCCGCTTCTTTTGGAATCTGATGATAGGACGACACAACACCGTATTCGGCTTGCTTTCCCTCTTCCGCCTCTCCTTTTTTCCATCCGAAGATGATGAATCCGGGAACACCCAGACTTCGGAGGAATGTTTCACATTTCTTCTGCACTTCTGCATTGTCCATAGCATTATTGGGGAATGAAGACACTATACGCCGTGCGCGGAGAGAATGGAGTACAATCAGCGTTGTGAAATATTCTTTTTTCTCTGTTCTCTTTTCTTTGGTTCTGCTGGCGCCGCAAGCTGCAAGCGCCACAGCATTCTACGACATCCCCGAAGGACACCCCCTCGCTCCCGCCATCATCGAAGGAATGACAGCAGGATACGTGCGACTCTCTCAAGATCGCATTTTTGATCCGGATATCGCCATCACACGAGCAGAATTCGCCTTTATGCTTGCGAGAGCTTCCAAGTACAGAGGAGACATCAGTGGGTGTATCGAACGCATGCGAACATCCCCGTCATGGGAGAACTGGGTACTTTCCGATGCGGACTACAACGCTTACTACGGTAATCCTTTATGCGTGCTCCAGAACGCCGATCTTTTCGGAGCTTTCGGGGACGGATCGTTTCAACCGGAAGAAGGTGTGACTTTCGCCGAGGCTGCACGATCACTAAGTCTGACCTTCGGCCTCACGAAGCTCTCTGTTCCCGTTCTCTACGCCCAAGACTGGAAGATTCTCAAACCCTATGCGTCATTTCTGAGTGTGAAGAAAGTTATTCCCTCTTCTGTGCGCGGACTTGCGTATCCCATCACGCGCGGTGAGGCGCTCACAATGCTCTACCGCCTGCGCCATCCGGGAAAAACTCTGCAGCTGCCGGTCAGTGCATACCAGCTCGCATCACACCTCACCGATCCCGCAACGTGGCCCGTATGGCAGCGCTACGGCATGAGCATCCCGTACCGTGTAACCTGGCCGGAGCCGCACATTGTCGAGCGCGGCAAAACAGACCGATATGTCCCGAAGCGCCCATCGCAGAAGCACATAACGATCGGCATACCAAAACCCGGTCGTGATGTCGGCGAACGCGTCGATCGGTATTTCAGCCTGGATCTGTATCCCGTGGAAGATGCAACCGAGATTTGGAGTGATTTCAAAAAAGATCCGACTATTCGCGTCACGGAATCGGAGTCCGCGGGCTCCATTCGCTATGCGCGCTACCGCGAACGCGGAGAACAGTGCCAGAACGAAGGGATGTTTGTCGTCGGTCCTCACTATGTCTACCGTCTGCTCGCGCCGTGCCTGCAGCCAAAAAGCGACATGTACGCATACTGGCTCAGGATCCTCAGGGGATTCACCGTGTACCAGGCGAGCGACCCACGGTCGCGGAGATAGGTAAGGTTGCATGGTTTAGCCCACTTATCTACAGCCTTCTTTTCTGCTATAATGAAACGAAATGTCCGCACAAACACCCCTGTATTTGCAGGAATTCATCAGCCTCTCGCAGCGCATTTTCTCACCGTTCGCGCTGCTGCTTGTAGTCCTCGCTGGGCTCGGTGTTACCGGTCTCATCCGGTGGAACGGCGTGAAGAGGCGCATGATCGCCGATGCTTTCCTCACGGCAGAGCGCTCGGGGTTGCTGCAGCTCACGCTCCACCGTCTCGGCACGCCACTCACCATCTTCAAATGGTCTCTGGAAAGCCTTGCAGATTGCGCTCAAGGCAACACCTGTCCTGTGGAAGATGTAGAAAACCACATCCGCCAAATGCGCACGGGCATTCAGAGTATGGACAGTATCATCAAGCAGCTTCTGGAAGTGGAGCGCGTAGAAGGGGGCGACATGCGCAATGATCCGAAGCCCACACACGTATGTCCCATCATTGAGGAAATCACAAAAGAACTCTCGGGTGATCTCGCGGCTCGAAAGCAACGTGTCAGCATCACCTCCTGCGCCAATGAGACAGCGAAAGTGGATCCGGATATCCTTCGGGAAATCCTCCGGGAAATCCTGCACAATGCTTCTCTGTATTCCCCAGACAGCGCAGTGATCACCGTATCCTCGGCAAAGAGGAGAGGCTTCGTTGTCCTTTCCGTGTCGGACACGGGCTGCGGCATTCCCGCTTCCGAACGCCACCGCATCTTCCAGAAATTCGGACGCGCGAGTAACGCCCATCTCTTCGATCCCAACGGCGCCGGTCTCGGGCTCTACATCGCCCGTAACGTCGTGGAACGCGCCGGCGGGAAAATCTGGATCGAGAGCGAAGAGGGCAAAGGGACGACGGTGAGCTTCACGGTGCCGGCGGCATAAGTGAGAAAAACGTTGACCAGTGGGTATTTTGGCATAAGAATGCCATTCTTATGCATCACAATGTTCCACTCCCTGAACCGACGAGCGCGGATCAACTGTGGCAAAAAATGGTGGACGGTCTCAAAGAGGAAAAACATCTGGTGACACCAAGGATCTGTGATGTGTTCCGCAGATGGGGTCGGCACCTCTTTGTCGATCCAGGCAATGCAGCATTTCAACGCATCGTTGCAGGAGCTAATAATGCATACGCTATCGAATATAACCAGACGATCTCGCAACCCCAGATGGTTGCCAAAATGACGGAATGGCTCGCACCGAAGCGCGGCGAGACTGCACTGGATGTGGGATTGGGTTCCGGTTGGCAGGCAGCAATTCTTCAAGAGCTCGTGGGAGAGAGCGGAAGAGTCTTTGCGATTGAACGTATAGAAGGTCTCGTACAACTTGCGCGAGAGCGCTTTGAACGATTGGGGCTTTCCCAAATTCAGATCGTCTACGGCGACGGGATGAATCCCGATGAAGTTCCGCCAGGACCGTTTGATATGATCACCTGTGCTGCCGGTTGTGCGGATGCTCCTCAGTTCTGGAAAGATCGACTACGGGATGGAGGCAGACTGGTCTACCCAAAGCAAGCGGCAACAATCGAACGGGGAGTAACGACATGGAGTGGCGGGCAAACATCGAAAGCTCCGCCTGGGTGGGAAGATGGTCCCCTACACGCACTCTGCAAAACCACCCGTTCCGGCAATCGCTACAAAGAAGAGTTTGCAGAAGGATACTGTCGGTACGTTCCCCTGTTGCCGGCAACGGAACCACTAACAGAACCTTCTAAAGCCTGATTACGCTGCCTGATCCACGTGCGCTTCCGTCGCCTTCGGCTTTTTCAGCGCCTGCGCAGTATGACTCTTAGTCACCATGCGCGTACCTTTCTGCTCCATTCCTTGTGAGCGAAGCCTGCGCTCGGTATCCGGCTTCAATCCGGTGAGCGTGAGCGTAATGTCTTTCGTTCTCTTCAGGGTGTCGCGAAGATCCAGCAACGCCTGCACTTCCTCGTCAGAAAGATCTTGCTCGGAGAGTCCATCTTCCTGAACAGTATTCTGCGCCCGGGCGAGATCGATGATGAGCTCCCTTCCTCCATCTTCCGTATTCAAATCTTTGCGGGAAACCATTTCCATGATCTTGCGCATCAGTTGCGGACCGCGAAGCGTATCCAGAACGTTTCCATTCTGATCTCCCTCGGAAATCCCGACCACTTCACCGACCTTCTGCAGATCACCTCTTGTGTCACGCTCCTGACCGCGCTTCGATGCGATCTGAACAATTTTTTTAGGCTGACTCTCTGTCTCCGGTGTATCCTTGTTCTCTGCCAAGGATGTGTGAGCCATATTCTTCAGGGGGAAAGTAATTCCATTCTAAACCGAACCCCTCCCAAGTCAATGTAACTAGACTTGGCGACTATCCCCTAGGATATAGTATTTGATTCATTGGCACAGGTGGTATGATCCTCTACATGTCGACTATATCCTTCATCCTTCTCTGGCTCTGCTATATTCTTTGGTTCGCAGTTTCTGGTGTAGTTGTGTCGCGTTTCGGAGAGCAGGCTTACAGATCATGGCTTGAAGCAAAGAAAAAGCGAACAGGAAAGAGTGTTGTAGAATGGCTGGGGATGGTATTGGTGATGTGGCTCGCGGCTGGCTTTTTCCTTGGCATTCTCCAAGAAATACCAACGATCTTTGAGCTGGAGCCTATCAATCTCTAATTTAGAAAAGATGGGGCTTCCGATAAACCCATACCGAGTTAGTAAAAGAACTAAATTTAGTTGACGAGGTAACTTTGTATAAATATACTCAAATTATGGAAAAGGTAGTGTTTAACAACCCATTCCGACCAAGTTCTGGTCACATGCCGCCATACTTGGCGGGGCGCACCATCGAAACACAGCAATTTCGTAGGATTCTTCAGCAAAGCCCAATTCTAAAGAATCTTATAATCACGGGATTACGCGGTGTCGGCAAAACGGTGTTTCTTGAATCGATCAAGCCTATCGGAGTCCAAGAAGACTGGCTCTGGGTCGGTACGGATATGTCGGAATCCGCAAGTATCACTGAGGAAAATATGGCACTTCGCCTCCTTACGGATCTTTCGATTGTGACATCGAATATGACGACTGTTGTAGGTGAAGAAAAAGGTATTGGGTTCGGGAAGGGTAATGAGCCGATAAGGAGAGATATGAATTTTCAATTTCTTAATGCGCTCTTCAACGTCACTCCGGGGCTGGTGTCCGACAAACTCAAGGTCGTTCTTGAACGAGTATGGAGTGAAATGAAGTCTGGTGAGAAAAAAGGAATAATCTTCGCGTATGATGAGGCGCAGAATCTCTGCGATCATTCTGAGGATAGGCAGTACCCACTTTCTTTGTTACTCGACGTGTTCCAGTCTCTTCAGCGAAAGGAAATACCATTCATGCTGGTACTGACAGGATTGCCGACACTGTTTTCGGAATTGGTCGAAGCCAGAACATACACGGAGAGAATGTTTGAGATAATCACCCTCGGCAGACTTAACTCAGCAGATAGTCGAGAGGCAATTCAGAAACCTATTCAGGGCTGTCCGTTTCCATTCACAGAAGAATCGGTGTCATCAATTGCGGGGCTGTCTGGGGGCTATCCATATTTCATCCAATTCATTTGTCGCGAGGTGTATGACATATTCAGCCAGCAATATTTATTGGGGCATACAATGTCAGTTCCATTCGAGGCAATCATCAGCAAATTGGATTCTGAGTTCTTCGCTCCACGCTGGGGTAAGGCGACAGATCGTCAGCGGGTTTTGCTTTATGTAATCGCACAAGCAGACGATGATTGTGAATTTACAGTACAGGAGGTGACGGAAAAATCGGCTACGCTTCTCGAAGAGCCTTTCGGTTCTAGCAACGCGAATCAGATGATCGCGAAATTAGTCGATATGGGGTTCGTGTACAGAAACCGCCACGGAAAATATATGCTCGCCGTTCCACTTTTAAAAAAATATATCCTGCGCCAATCCATTGTGGGTTTGAAAAATAAGTAGTCCCTTCACAGCATCGCCTCGTAGCTCAATGGATAGAGCAACCCATAGCAAAAGCCCCGAGCGAATCGGGGCTGCGTACGACTGGGAAGATGTAGGTTCAATTCCTGCCGAGGCGACCCCCCTACGTTTACGGTGTAGAGAACCGTGTACATTCAGAGTACCATACAGACTATGCCGCACGAAGAGACCGACAAGCACCGATTCTTTGAACTGCTACAACGTGCTGGAGACCCACTCGTGAAAGCAGAAAAGAAAAAAGGTGTTCGTCGGAAGTCCGACCATGGTTATAGCGGAACTGGAACTCGGAAAGGTACGAAGAAAGGTACTTAGGGGATACAACATGGTACGTACCGTCTATACTCCTTTTAAGCTGCGACCAAAACCCCTCGATAGTGTTCGTATGCGTGTTGCCATGTCTCCACTGATTTTTTGAGTGTGTAACAGTGGAATGGTTGTGATCTTCGAGAATCGCAACGGTCTTGTATGCTTTCCACTCATCGGTCATAAGGTTGGAACCTCTCGCCACATTGTCCCGTACTGATTCGAGTAGTGTCTGTTCCTGTGAATTGGGAATAATCCGCGTAGAAACCTTTCCCTTCCTCTGCACTGCGCCGAACACGATGGTTTTGTTATCCCTGTATCCCTGCCGTTTTCTCTTTCCGCCGATCCATGTTTCATCGGCTTCCACTTCTCCGGTCAAAAGCCCTACGTCTTCCTGCATCAGTAATCGAATCTGCTTCTGCATTCTCCATGCCGTTTTGTACGTCACGCCCACAGCCCTTTCTAGCTCCTTAGCGGCGACTCCATTGCGGCTCTGCGACATGAGAAAGACCGCGAAATACCACTTAACAAGGTCTGTATCGCTCTTATGAAAGATCGTGCCATTCTTCGGGCTAATCTGATGCCCCCCGCACTGGCAGACAAAGTGTGATGTTCCGAACTGGAGATGGTACTTTCCCTTCTCTGCACACTTCGGGCATTGCTTATGAACGTGGTGCGTCTCAAAGAGATGCTTCAGACACGTTTCATTGTCTGGGAACTGCCGATGGAACTCCTGAACGGTGAATCTTGGCTGCTTCATGGCTATAGCCTATTCTTCTGTGTACTATATGTCAAGGGATAATCGCCCTAGACTTTATCAAAATAGCCAATGAAGTCCTTTTAACCGAATTTACGGTGCAAACCGCACCGGAATCCGCACCTCCGCCGCATGCTCCGCCAATCCCGACGGATTATCTTTCTCCAGCACCAGCTCTCCGGTTTCCGCATCAGTGACGAATGCCACAACGACGGTGAACGGAACAAAATCCGTTGTCATCCACTCCCCTTCCGCCTGAGCGATACCAATACCGATCTGCTCTCCGTGATCATCAACAAGACGCACCGGAAAACTTCCCTCGAAATACCACGTCCCGCGCGCTTCGCCCTGCACCGTGAGAGGGCTTTTGACAACGACAGCGGGCTGAGGCTCAGAAACGCGGACATCGGAAGCTGCGGAAGAGGCAGAGCTTGGAGATGTGGAAGATGCTGCAGATCCAGTGTTACTAGGGGCAACTGGAGCACAGGCTATAAGGAATGCGGGGAGGAAAATAAGGGCAATAAGGAATAGAAGGGAGCGCATAAAAAAATGAGAATACAGAAGAATCCTGCCACAACAGACGGGAAAAGTGGAAACTGTTTGGCGTGATATCAGAGAAGAGTATTGCAGTATTTCGGCTACCAGAAGCCTTGCGAAGGAGTACTGTACGAATATGACAGAGGATGGAGTACCACCAGATGCATTGCACTTCTGCCGAGATCTGTGCCAACCGGAACTCCTGTGCGCTCTTGAGAAAAATCGCAAATGATTCAAAACATCTCCCAGTCATCGAAGTATTGCAGAGATGTCATGCGGAAAGTGATGCACAATTCGCAATGGTCATTGCAGAGCTCAATAGCTGTGGTTCCAATGCTTTTGCCATTGGCTCCCTCAAAAACGAGATCTATTTATACCGCGAAGAACAGTACCAACAAGATGTTGCCAAGCACATCAGAGAGGAGGGATATGAAAGTGAGGAACTGACATACGCACTCACACTCAGCATATGGCTTGAGCTCTATCAGATATGGTGCAGAGGTATCACGTGATCCATGCCGAACTTTGTGTATAGTTCGATTGCCGCCTCTCTCCGCTTGGCTGTACTGATGCTTCCGCTCCCTCACATCAAAATTCACAACAACCGTCAGCTTTTTTTGGGATGACCCACTCTTCTTCCGTTCTTCCATTCCAACATTGAGCCTATTTTACGTTCCATGGGATCCGCTGGGCGGAGAATCGCGTGCTCCGATCGGATGAGGATGTCGTAATGGCGCACATCGTCGATGTACTCAGGCACGTACCAAACGTCCTCTTCATCGGTCATCCATCCCCGTGCATCGAACCGCGAGAGATCCACCGGACGCGAGTAAGATCGCAGGACTTTCTTGCCCTTTGGTTCGGTGTATTCGTGGAAATACGACATCGTGAGTTCCCTTATGTTTCTATAGACCGGATCGCGGTACCGCAGCGTCCCATGGTTGGTTTTACTGATCGCGCCCCAGTGTCCATGCCTCTGAAAAAGCGCCACGACATGATCGTCGTCCCCTGTCACCTTGAGATCGAGGACAAGGGGCTTGTGTCCCGCAAAGCGCAGCGCAAGAGCGGCAAGCATCGCTCCTTCCATGCAATGAGCAGTGCGCGTTTGCAGCACGCGGCGCGGAGACATGCACGTCTCGCCGCCCTTCTCAAAATTGATGGGAAGCGTATCCAAAAAATCCTGGATATTTTGGGGAGTACGAAGAGACTTGAGCAAGCGGAGTTCGCGTGAGTCCAATCCAAACATGAAAAAATTATAGCGCTTGACCTGCCATGAGCTAGGTCCCCTCAGGGGCCGAGTCGAATGGTGGAGATGGCGGGAATTTAACCCATATGATTGCTGATTTCTCTAATTTCGCTATACTGCAGCTTCGCTCCCTCACATCGAAGTTCGCCACAAGTACGCGTGTCAAATAAGTGCGCGAAGCCAGGCTTTGCCTGGCTGGAGCGCCTCAGCTTAGGGAAGAGAGAGCTCGTGAGAGAGAAACCGTAGGTTTCTCTTTCACGCAATTATGGGGATGCAAGGCTTCGACAGCGTGACCAACGAAGTGCGACTTCCCCGGTCCGGGATTGTAGGAGTTCCCGTCACCCACTTCCTGCAAAACTATCTGCAAACTACAAGCAGACATTCGCCAGCCTCAAAGCTCGCTTTGCGAGCCCGGTGTTCGCTCCGGCATTCGCCATGGCTGCGTAAGTTCGCCTCTGCGCGAACACGTCTCCCCATGATCCTCGCTAATGGGATGAGGCGTCACTAGCGGGGTGGGATCATCGCCTGATGTGACGATGACCGACGTATAGCATCAACCTTTGTTGTCTGTCCTTGATTCTTCCTTAGGACAACGAAGTAACGGAAGAACCATGACCGTACGGGTATCCGCTTCGCACGTTGGACCCGGGTTCAATTCCCGGCATCTCCACCACACTTCGCGCCCCTGAGGGGGCGCTACGCGTGGCAAGCCCTGAAGTTAAGGAAAAGTACACAGCGCGAAGTGTGCCCCGCGGAGCTCTGAGAAGCGAAGCGACGAAGAGCGGAGTGGGGCAATGAAGACACTCAGACGCTGCGGCGATCTTCGCGTGGTAAGCCCTGACGCTATGACAAAGACATAGCGAAGTGTGCCCCGCGAAGCTCTGCTCACATTCGAGCAGAAGCGTTAAAAAAAACTTTATTACACTTTTAGTAGCACGCAGAGCGAAGTGGGGCTATTTTCACCCGCTATGCATTACGTCTACATTCTCAAACAACCAAAACTACGTTGGCTATACAACCAACATCGATGATCGACTCGCACGACATATACGTGGGAAAGCATGCAAAACGACGGAAAGAATTTCAGCTGAAACCTTGGAATTCTATGCAGCATTTACAGACGAAAAGCATGCACGAGATTTTGAAAAATACTTGAAGAGTTCATCAGGATTTGCGTTTAGAAATAAGAGGCTTACTTGAATTCGGGGATTTACCGCGAAATAATCCGTTGTCGCTCTGTAAATGGCTTCGGTGTTTGCAGTTTTGCTTTTGTCACAGTCGTTTGGTACCCCGCAGAAACATCGACGGACTTCGTGCCTTTTAGATTCGACACATTCACGACTCCATCGAGCACCTGGATCACAGTTTTTGTTTTTGTGGCGGAGGCTAGAAACTCCGTCCCGCGTACTGCAAAAACCGCCGTTACTGAACGCACCCTGAAGGCGGCATTGCTTTCACGCTCAAGTTTTTTGAAG
>MFXW01000011.1 GCA_001787585.1 Candidatus Peribacteria bacterium RIFCSPHIGHO2_02_FULL_53_20 | reverse complement strand
CGGGATTGCGATCGTAATGCGCGCGAGCGGTTGCCGCGTCTTGATGCGGTTTTTTGAGCGGATGGAATTGCCGAGAGAGACCACAAGCCTGAGCAGCGTGTGTCTGGCTGTCATATCGGATTCTTCTTTGGTGAGATTGCGAGTCTCCGGCCAGTCGGTGAGGTGAATCGATCCGTGCTCTTCGGGTACAAGGTTCAGGTAGATCGCATCGGTGATAAAGGGGCAGAACGGCGCGAGAACCTGACTCAGAGTGATCAACACGTCATAGAGTGTGACAAGAGCATCGTGCTGCTCTCCGCGCTCCAGATCGCCGCTCGCTTCTTCGACTTCCGCAATCCCTTTTCCTGCAAAGCGCCGGCGTGAGAGGCGCACGTACCAATTTGTGAGCGCGTCGATCGTGTCATGCAGTTCGGCACACGTTGCCGAGAGATCGTATGCATCCAGCTGCGTCGTCATGCGATTCACCAGATCCTGGATCTCGCTGCGGATCCAGCGATCCAAGGGGTGCGTACTCTTGCGACGCGTCTCGGTCGGCTGCCATCCTGCGGCATTGGCGTAGGTCACGAAGAAGCTGTAGGTATTCCACAGTGGCAGAATGACACTGCGGACAGTTTCTTCAACGAGTTTCTCGCTAAACCTTAGATCTTCGCCGCGGACGGCGGGAGAGCGCATCAAGCTGAAACGCACAGCATCCGCACCGTGCTTCTCGGCGACTTCGGTCGGCTCCGGATAGTTTTTTAGGCGCTTGCTCATTTTCTTCCCGTCCTCCGCAAGCACGATGCCGTTGACGATGCAGTTTTTAAATGCAGGCTGATTGAAGAGTGCCGTTGAAAGCACCGAAAGCGTGTAGAACCAGCCACGGGTTTGGTCGATGCCTTCGGCGATGAAGTCCGCGGGGAAACCCGGAGGAAGCTCCTTAACATGTGCCCCTCCCCCCGCCTGCCCACCGAAGCCTTGGCGAAGTTGGGTGGGGGAGGGGTTGGGGCGGGGGCGAAACGCAAATGGGTAGTGTTGTTGCGCGTAGGGCATCGAGCCGGATTCGAACCAGCAGTCGAGGACTTCGGGAATGCGCTCCATGAGCGGATGCATCGGCACGGGATATCCTTGTGCATTGAGGGGTTCCATCGCCGCCGCTTCACGGAAGGTTAGATTTTGAGTAACGGTATGAAGTGCACGGATCATGCCTCCGTGTGTGACCACGAGAACGCGTTTGCCTGGAAATTCCCGAAGGATTTTTCGCCGAGCGTTATCTGCTCGGTTCAGAAATGCGGACAACGTCTCGGCATTGCCGTCCGGAGTATCTTGGTGGAAGCTCTGTGTTCGGAAGGAGGGATCTACGTGAGGATGTTCCTTGAGTATGTCTCCGATTGGCCGCCCTTCCCACGATCCCGCATTGCGCTCGCGGAGTTCCATCCACTCTGCATCGAGGGGATGGCCAAGTTCTTCCGCGATGATTGCGGCTGTTTCCTTTGCTCTCGGAAGATCAGAACAGATGATCGCGTCGAACTTTTCCTTCTTCAATTTCTTTGCGGCTGCTTTCGCCTGTTCCCGTCCACGGTCCGTCAAACGGTCATCGGTCCAGCCATTTCCTTTGTCTTGCACGTTCAACGTCGTCTCACCGTGCCGCACCAGGGTCACGTCCACGCTCTGCCCTTTCACCTCCGGTCCCGACCAGGAAATGGCATCCACAGTTTCGCGGTGAAGATCGAGAGCCGCTTCGTGGTCATGGTCCCAAAAATAGCTTTCCGGAGCGGAAAAACCGGGATAGGGCTGGTGGCTGAGTTTTACGGGATCGGTGCCGGAAAAAAACGCGCGTATGTTCATGACGGGATCCGCGTGCGTGACGACCACGATGTGTTCGGACCGATGACGCGGGAGGACTTCATGCAAGAACGATGCGACGCGCTCCTGCACGGAAGCCCATGTCTCCATCCCCTCGAAGTGGTAGATGCTTTCGGGTTTACCGGAGTCGAGTTTATGTGCGCGGCGTTCTTTGATAAACGTGAGATCGGAAAAATCGACGTGCTTGCCTTCGTAGTCTCCGAAAGAGACTTCGCGGAGACGCTCATCGGTGACGATTTGCGCGCCGGTTTTTTTTGCGAGGATGGTGGCGGTCTCTTGGGCGCGAGCGAGAGGGGAGGAGTAGATGACGGTGGGGAATTGCGATTTGCGATTTGCGATTTGCGATTTGCAGAGGAAGTCCGCTGCGATTCCCGCTTGTTCCTTACCATGCTTAGTCAGCGATGTACCGGGAACATTGCCTTGATAGACGGGGATCGTATTGCCTTCGCTTTCGGCGTGGCGGAGGATCGTGACTTTGGTGAAACGAATCTGGCATTTGGACATGAGTTCGTCTTGTGAACCGATGACCTCCGTATCGTGAGTCGTGAGTCGTGAGTCGTGAGTCGTTTTTGGCAATCGCCAGATTGGGAGGGGAGTTCCCCAGTAGCGGTTTCGGGAAATTGCCCAGTCGCGGGCGTTCTCCAGCCAGTTGCCGAATCTGCGTGTGCGGACGTGATCCGGAACCCAGCGGGTCTTTGCATTGTTGGCGAGGAGATCCTTTTTGATCTTCTCCACGGACACAAACCACGAACTCGTCGTATACGGCAGCAACGGCGAGTCGCAACGCCAGCAGTGCGGGTAACTGTGGTTGATGGTGTAGTGCGTGAACTCGCGTCCGCGCTGCTTTAAGAGTTCAATCACTTTCTTGTCCGTTGCCATCGGATCTTTTCCTTCGGGTTTGGCATTCATCCCCTGTAGATCTTTCACTGCTTCGATGAACGTGCCGTCGATGCGGATATGGGGAAGCACATCAACTTTTTCGGCGACGGCGACGGCGTTGCTGTCTTCTCCCGTGGAAGACGTAAGGTGGACGATGCCGGTGCCCTCGCTGTCACTCACTTCCACGGCGTCATTGACGACGACTTTGAACACGCGTTCGCCGTATGTCATGGGTTTCTTGGTACCTTCGGTCGAAGGGAGAACTGTATCGATGAAGTACGGGAAGAGCGGCTCGTACGATTTGCCGATGAGGTCTTTTGCTTTCAGGGCTCCCACGATTTCGTACTCGCGTCCTTTGAATACCGTCGGCACGAGTTTTTCCGCGAGGATATAGGTCATGTCTCCTTCGCGCACTTTTGCGTAGGAAATTTTGGGTCCTACTGCGAGCCAGAAGTTTCCGGGCAGTGACCACGGTGTCGTTGTCCATGCGAGGAGTACCGTCTTCGGATCATCCTTTAAAGGGAACGTCATGATGACGGACATATCCGTACGGTCTGCGTATCCTTGTCCCACCTCAAAGTTGCTTAAGGGCGTCGCGCAGCGTGGACAGATGTGCATCGGCTTGCTGCCTTCGTAGATCAAATCTTTCCGATGCAGCTCCGAAAACACCCACCAGATGCTCTCCATGTACTCGGGGTCCATCGTGCGATAGTCGTGATCCATATCGACAAAGCGTCCCATGCGCTCGACGGTCTGCTTCCATTCCTTTGTGTAGCGCTGGACCGATGAGCGGCAGAGTGCATTGAACGCGGCGATCCCCAGTGCCTCAATATCCTTGCGGCTCTTCAGATTGTGTTCCTTTTCGACGAGGTTCTCGATAGGAAGTCCGTGACAGTCCCAGCCGAATCTCCGTTCCACCGCATGCCCGCGCATCGTCTGGTATCTGGGGATCACGTCTTTGATCGTTCCTGCAAGCAGATGCCCGTAGTGGGGGAGACCGGTCGCGAAGGGGGGGCCGTCATAGAATGAGTATGTTCCGTTTGTTCGTTTGTTCGTTTGTTCGTGATGATGCTCAAGAAGATCGCCACTGAGCTGTTTCCGCTGCTTGATGCTGCGCTTGAAAATATCCTCCTCTTTCCAATAGGTGAGGATGCCGCGCTCGAGGGCGGGGAAGGATTGACGAGGGTCGACGGGGTCGAACATGGTGAAGGAAGTCTACTGGAAGCACTTATGTCCGGAAACTCAATACACCGCACACTGGTTAAACTTTCGGAGTTCCATCTGCCGCAGGATCAGTGTCCGAAACTGCACCCATATTCGATTCAAGGGAATCCATACCAGGGGTCTGGGGTTGCTGACTGTTACTTTGCCGTATATGTTCCAATTCCTGATCTCTGCACTGAAGACGACGCTCAATCTCCGATTTTTTGTGCTGGAGTCTGAGTTGGTACATTTCTATCTCCCGCAGGAAGAGCGTGAAGATATATGCATCATGAAATGCAGCCATTAAACGTACGGGATCCGGGTGTCCTTCGCATTGCTTCACCTGTACCCCGACGACCTCGCCGGCAGCATCTTCGTCGATATCAGAAGCTCTGAGGTCTGCCACGAGACGAGCAATGATATCCATTTTCTGCTCGTCGATCCCGACAAAAATCGGACCATTGGAAAATGGGACATTTTCCAGGATTGCCGATGCGGGGTCACCAGGTCCGCCAGCATGGAGTGCGACGTGTAGGTTCTGTGGATGATTGAGAGCATTGTTGGTTACCTTATACGCTCCGATGCCGAGGGCGGTTCTCGGGTCGCAACCTTCACTCTTCACCTCATCCATGAGGTTGTCGTTTTGCCGTGCCTGGATGGCTCCGGCACAGAGGGCGCACAAGTGACAGTTTTCTCTCATGAGTGTTTCAATGACCGCATTGATGCCCAAATCTTCTTGCAGTTTGTGTTGTTTGCCGTGCCAGCCCCCCCCGAGGACGATGGCGTGCGCCCTGACTGAAGCAAGCTGTGCGGCATTTTCCACAAGGAAAACCTGAATATCGAGAAACTCGATACCCTCACATGCCTTAAGCAGTGCGGCTGCATCCTCGCGTGTACCCCCCTGCACGTTGACAATGGCAATTCTCACTTTTTTTGCTCCGGGTCTTGCAAAGGGATTCTCCAGGAGTTTTGCCTCTTGCTGTATATTCATGCGCTGCAGGTGTAACGCATGAATGCGGTCTGCAGTTTCGGGTTTTGGAGAGTCGGTGAAGATAAGCGTATCCACATTAAGGTCGGGCTCTTCGGTGGATTTCATGAGACCGAGAAGATCCTGAGTCGATCCCTCTACGCCGATGAACGGTCTTGGATGGAGTGAAGGATGTTTTTGCTTAGAGACATAGCGATGCCATGTGACCATTGCCGGTGCCACCAGCGTGGTACCACGGAGTATAAATCCTTGCACTTCACCGCGTTCACGTCGTTCAAATAGCTCTTCCAATGTTTCCAGATCCGTTACATAGGCAAACAAAGGGATGTCTATCCGGCTCGCGCGCTCTTCATCGTCATCATTCCCCAAGGCGGTTTTTTGGCTGGCCAAGAGATGGTCGATATTTTCTGCAGGGACGACACCGAATAAGCAGGGAGCGGTGTCACTCTCATGGCTCTTTGCATATGTTGTAACATTGTTCCAGTAATCCACTGCACTATCCGGAGTATATTCCAAAACGGGGATGCTCCGAGGATTTGCCAGTTCCGCCTGTCGGACTCCTGCATCCGTATCTGCGGGAATGATGCAGAGCGTTACTCCAAGAGCTTCATTGACGTCCGTACTGTTTCGTACGTCAACATTCAGACCCGCAGTGCCGCCACGATGACCCGACGCGCAGATCGCATCAAGGACTTTTCCCATGCTTCTATTGCGCTTATTGAGATCGTTATCACCGCTGGTTTCGGATGTTTTGGTCATTATTGAGTGGTGTGGTGCAAGACGCGCGAGGGTCTGCCATTCTAGGAATTCCTGCATTCCTTTGTAAAGGGCAAACACATATTTCCTCAGAGAATTCTCGCTTCCAATATGTGTAGGTATGGGTTCATAGAGGCAAAACGTCATCAAAAGTTCAGGCTGCTTTTCTTGACTGTAACACAAGATCGCTTAAAATTACCCTGTTTCCTACTTACTTACTTAGTTGTACAAATGCCAGTTCGCACAGAATCAGACGAGGATACACTCATGGCATTAGTCAGGGAGAGTGATGGCGTCGATGACGTCGATGTCTCTAACGAGCTACCATATATCGATGCCAAGCAAATTTCGCCGTCTGCAGCTGAGTCCCCAGCTCAGGCTGTCGCTCAGCGTGTTGGTTTTCTTACCTTCCTATTTGGCTCTCTTTTTCGCAGAAAGACGGGGGGATCTGTGCTAACCCGGTAGGTGTGATGTAACGGGGATAATGTGCAGATTGTTTTTTTGTAGATTCCGTTGGGATTTTTGCTCCATTTGGATCGTGATGGATGAGTATTGTGATACCATGCGATACCAATGGACGACTCTATAAATTTTATTGTAGGTCAATGTTCTCATTTGTCTCCTGAGAACCTTAAGCGTATTGAACATGCCGCATTCATAACAAAGAAAGCTCACGAAGGCCAAACCCGTGGCGACGGGAGTCCGTACTATCTGCATCCTTTTGCGGTTGCCGAAATTCTCTGTTCATGGGGTGCGGATGCCGATACCATCATTGCCGGTCTTCTACACGATGCGGTGGAGGATACACCGGTGACAGTGAAGATCATTGAAAGGGAATTCGGCAAGCCTGTCGCTGCGCTTGTGGAGGGAGTGACAAAATTTACGCGCATGGATTTTGAGGGCAAAACTTCCCTAGATGATGCAGTGGAGACGCTACGGCGTCTCTTCAATGTCATGCGCAAAGATATTCGCGTGATCATTATCAAACTTGCAGATCGTCTTCATAATCTTCGGACCATTGAAGGTCTTCCCGAGGGGCGGCGCATCACATTTGCCAAAGAGAGTCTCGATATCTACTACAAGATTGCCTACCACCTCTGCATGAACAAAATCTGCAGGGAGATGACAAATATCTGCGTTCCGTACGTCTATCCGGAAAAAGCGAATATTCGTCTGCGCCATCGCAAAGAGCAAAAAGAAGCGGCGGAATACGCAGCGAAAGAGATCGAGAGAGAACTCCGTGCGGGAAAAGAAGGAGGGGCACTTGTAGAACTGCGGTTTGTGGAAAGCTCGCATGACCTTCCACGTATCAATGCAGAGGATGAAGCAGCGGATCGAGCGTACTACTGCATTATTGTCGCGAAGGATACGGACAGATGTTATGACATTTTTAAAAAGCTGCATGCGCTCTATCACCCTGTGCGCCGAAAGTTTCACGATTACATCGCTTCTCCCGCAGGATCCGGGTACAGGAGCCTGCATACCACGGTCATTGGACCCCACGGAAAACCGATTCAACTCCGTATCCGCACGCCGGAAATGGATGCATGGAATAGATTCGGTGTCATCCTCAGTGCATTCGGTCGTATGGAAGCGCCGCCGGATACTCTTGCATGGTTGCATCGGTCCGCCGAGCTTGACCGCACCACACGTGAAAGCAGCGACGCATTTTGGAATGGGCTGCAATCTGATATTTTCCAAAAATCCATTCAAGTGATGGTGAATGGAGAGGCAGTATCTGTTCCCAACGAATCGACAGCACTGGATGCGGCGTATCTGCGTATGGGGCACGATGCCCACAGAATTCGTTCCATTACCGTTAACGGAAGAGAAAGTGATTTTTTCGCACTTTTGGGCGAAGATGACGTATTGGAAGTAAAACTCGGCACCGTACCCAAGGTTCGGCACGAGTGGCTCCAATTTGTCACCACAAAATTTGCCCGGAATCAAATTGTGGAGGCTCTAAAAGATTTTGATCGTAGCGAGAATTTTGCTCTTGGGCAAAGTCTCTTGCAGAAGGAACTCGATCATTTTCAGAAGATTCTCGTTGGTGAAGTGCCTCGCCATACCCGGGAGGAAATTGTGCGACATTTTAATCGCAAGAATTTCGAGGAGGTGATCCTCATGGTCGGCGAGGGGGTCATTTCTGCCCGGGAAGTCGTTTTTGCAACGGATAAAAATCGAAGCGTGAAAAATCTGGAAAAACAATTCCCGTTTCGCCTGCGTTTACTTGTCAGTCGGAAGCATCGTGAG
Source organism: Candidatus Peribacteria bacterium RIFCSPHIGHO2_02_FULL_53_20 (assembly GCA_001787585.1). GTDB lineage: Bacteria > Patescibacteriota > Gracilibacteria > Peribacterales > Peribacteraceae > 2-12-FULL-55-11. Next base: position 2,294 of record MFXW01000011.1, on the reverse strand, counting down.
GAAATCATCACGCAAATATCTACTCTGGCCCGCCTACATGATGTATGGATTGGCAGTCTACATGTCAAAGATGAAGGCATGGATATGATTGTTATCCAGCTGCGTGGCACGGCAAAGAATGTCATGCGTTACGCGGATTTTCTTTCTGCACTCGAGAGGCATAGTTGGATCCTGAAGCTTGAAACAGAGATGTCTCCGCGCCAGAAGTTTACTCTGTTGTCCTCTTTGTTCAGCGCCTTCTTCTTGCTTGGTGTTGTGGGCGTATGCACTGGCGTGTTTCAGGATTGGTTTTCCTTGCTCAGTCCGTTGCGACTCTTCGTTGTACAACTCTTTCTCATCGCACCTTCCATCGCAGCGAATTTCTACTTTCTCGTGACGCTCCGCGATTATGTTCTGATGCTAAGAAGTGATAAGTGGCTGATGATACCGATCATTCTTCTGAATGTTCTAACATGCGGCATTTTTGTCGTGCAGAGTATCTTTCTCGGGGCATACAACAACGTTCTTCCAGTGATTGCAGCATTTGTGTTCCTTACCATTTATATCGTGTTCCGTTTCATTGTCACGGAGGAACTATTCGCAGAAGCCGCGAAAGAAACGCCAAAACCGCTCTCCATTCTGGAATGGAAGAAACTCAAGCGCGTCAAAATCATTGGCTACTCCCTGCGACTTTGCGCGGTGACGATCTGGGGCATTCAGCCGCTCTATCTCCGCTACACACCGGCAAACGATGTTGACCCCTTTGTACGTGTCTTTCTCACGGGCATTGGCGTTCTCTTTGTCACACTGATCTGCATAGCAGTGCAGCGCGTGGCAACGGGACGGAGGTCTCCTATACATCTTCCCAAGAATATTCTCCTCTTCAACATTGTCGTCGGCTACATCGTATTTACGTATTTGCTGAATGCCAGCTTGCAATTCACCACGAGTACAAACTTCATTCTCTTCAATAACTTCTCTCCCGTTCTTGCGCTCCTCGCCGCAGCAATGCTCTGGCGCTCTTCCATTCCCTATCTCAAGGAACGAGAGAAGATTTTCTGGATTTTCCTCATCTTCCTTATGGGTTCGACGGGTACAGCTCTCATCATCTACAACAGTGTGAAAGGAGGGGGAAGCGGGTCTCTGTATGGAGATATGCTGGGTCTTGCCGCAATGTGTACGGATACCATCCTCGTCATTTCGCAGATCCGCTACATGAAGCTCTACAAGAATGTTTCGAGCCTCTCTATAAATTTGGTCGTCTTCGTTTCGCACATCTTGGCGATGTTGCCATTGATGTTCTGGTATTACATTTTGGGAAGACCGGAAGTCCACGGTTTGACGCTTATACCCGTTGCCTATGGGATTGGTGCAGGCTTTCTTGCCGGCATCGGGTCGATTTTCAATTATGAAACGTTCCGAAGGGTGGATGGATACATCGCGTTTCTCATGTTCAATATTTCCATCCTCATTACATTTATAAGCGAAGTCTTCTTCCTAGAAAAGCAGGCATTTTCCTGGATGCTCGTTCTCGGTGGTCTCATCATTATCTTCTCTACGGTTCTTGCCGAGTGGATTAACAGTAACTGCCAGAAGCGCGGTCTGTAGTATCCATGCGTATTGTTTCTGAGCTTATAAAACAGAGAGAATGTACCGCTTCACATTCGCAAAGATCTCCGTCGCTTCATCGAGCGCCTTCACTTCCTCTCTGGTGAACCATCGCATCTCGTATCCTTCATCATAATTGAGCGTTGCGGTTTGTCCTTCAGCGATCGGCCGTGCGAGAAAGAGAAAATCCATGTGCTGATGTGCGGGTTCGTTGCGCACGGGATATGCGGGGATTTCCTCGAGCAGCATCGCGATGGGAGTTTTCAGCATGCGGCCTTCGGAGGGATTGCCGATGAACAAATCGGGCACACGATTGCTGTATTGTTGTATTGCTATATTGCTGAGGGTCGAATGGGTATGAAGGTCATGGGCACCGAAGATCTCTACATCCAATCCCGTTTCCTCCTTGCACTCGCGCTTCGCGGTTTCCTCGGGCAATTCATTCTCTTCCACATGTCCTCCCGGCGGCATCCAGCGACCGAGGCGTTTGTGCCAGAGCAGCAGCGTGCGATTCTGGGAATCGACGATGAAGGCGGTGGCGGTGAAATGGCGGGGCACGTATAAAGTATTATGTATTAAGTATTATGTATTAGGTATGTCAAAAATCACCTCCTGCTTGGAGTCATACCTAATACACAATACATAATACTTAATACTTGGGGCTGACATAGGAAACTCGCATCTCCTACCATGTCAGTCATGCGACT
>MFXW01000010.1 GCA_001787585.1 Candidatus Peribacteria bacterium RIFCSPHIGHO2_02_FULL_53_20 | reverse complement strand
GCGCGGTGACCTTGGTGCTTGCTGCCGCAGCTGCGACATTCGTTCGCAGTGCATCGAAGTCCGGTGTCATCCATGGCATTGCAGCAGTTATGTGGCGTCACGGCGCGCCTGTGCTCACGTTTGGACTCCTCGTACTCGGGACACTCCGGCAGGATGCGTTTTCCGCAGGACGGGATCCGGGGATCACATTTGCGCAGTTCGGATCCGCTGTCCTTGGATGGGGGGAGATCTCACCGCTTGCGGCGATGATCGCGACCTATGCCGTAGTGTGTGTCGTGCTTGTTGTTATCGAGTGCGTGCTCCGGAGAGATGCACCGTTTGGTGTTTTTCTTCTCACCATTCTTTTTGTGGTTCCTGCCATTCTCCTGCTCCTGGGTATGCGCGCTCTGGGTCTTGAAGTACGGTTCTTTCTCCCGAGTGTTGTCGCATTTCTCCTTCTCCTGAGCAGCATATGCGCCTGGGGTTGGTCTCACTCCGGGATCGCTGCGAAGATTGCAGTGTGTACTGTTGCGATGCTCTTTATCGCTGGTCACAGCGTGGGAATTTTTCATCTTCTGCGTTACGGACGATTGGAATCGCGCAGCGTTGCTCCTGCACTTACATGGATTGAGGAACAATCATCCGCTCAGCCCGTAACAGTCGGTACGGAATTCACCATCGACCGGGTGCTCGTGGAGTATTACGGCAATATTCTCTCGGAGCGGGATGCGTTTTCCATCATCGAACATGATGCTTGGGCAAGTACTCCGCCGGAGTGGCTTCTGGAACGACGCTTTGCATGGACGGATATCGAGCAGGTGTTCCGTGCATTGGCTTTACCGGACTATACGATTGTGAAACCCGCAGGAGAGGGGCAGCTGTGGACGATCTGGAGTAGGAAAAAGGAGAAATGATTCAACATTCACAACAATATTCCCAATGCTATTGCGCTGAGCAGCAACCCAAGATCGCGAACGAAAAGATCATTGAATCCGGTTTGCGTGAGAACGAAAATCAGATGTATGACCATACCCCATGCCGCGATTCTGCGGACCAGTCTATGGGGAAAGACGAGCGCTGCGGCGAGGAGGAGTTCGTAGCCGCCGGCAACCCGAAGCCACGTTCCGCGCGAAATGCCGGAGAGGTTTTCTATCCACGGGGCGACCCAGCCGAGCCATGCTGCAGGGTGGATAAATTTATCGATGCCAAAGAGCCCGAAGACGGTGATCATGGCGGTCATCAGTGTTTCCCGGGCAATTTTCACTCTATCCATGGAAGCCAGTATAGCGTATCATCGTCCGGCTGTTTTCCCTCTTACCCATGAAGCTTTTCCGCTTGCTCGTCCCTGCCGCCGTTCTTCTTGCGGCCTGTTCTCCCGTTGCGTCGGGATCTCCGGAGTCGGATACACCTTCAGTAGAGGATGCGGTCGTCACCGAGGATGCCGGAGGAGACGGCGATGCGATAAAAGCTCCGGCAGCTGCTGCGCGAATAGTGGAAATCACCGTGACCAACTTCGTCTTCACGCCGAATAGAATTTCGGTGAAGAAGGGGGATAAGGTGACCCTGAATCTCATCGGAAAATCTGGCATCCATGGCATCAGCATCCCAGGTCTCGGTATCAGTCAGAGAATCGATATCGGTGCAACGGCTTCCGTTGCACTTCCCACGGATACGGCAGGGTCTTTTGATTTTAAGTGCAATGTTCCGTGCGGTCCTGGGCACAAGGAGATGCGAGGGACGATTGTCATTGAGGAGTGACGGGAAATTGAGAATTGACCCTCCTTCGCCGAGGCTTCGGGGGGGCAGGGAATTGAAAATTGAAATTATAGTTGATACTGTTTATATATGAAAAAGCTCATCGCACTCGTTGGCATTCTCATTATCGGTTTCGTTGCTTGGGGGAAGATGCGTCCTCACGATCCGTATGCCGTCGCCAATCCTGATCCCAACCACACGCACACGGATTTTGCGATTTGGATGGACGGGGAGAGGATGGATTTCTCCGATCCAGATCTGATGTCCGGAACGTCTTCGGATGAAACGACACACGATGAAGCAGAGGAGCGCCATGATCCCTATCTGCATCTGCATGATGAGATTGGACATGTGATTCATCGGCACAAGCCCGGACTCACGATCGGTGACTTCTTTGGCAGCATTCAGATTGGCATCTCCGGAGAATGCTATGCGTCCTTCGCGCCTTTGGAGGATGGAGAACTATGTGGAGACAACCCTTTCCGGATGTTCGTGAATGGCGAGGAAATGCCGGTCACGATGGAGTACGTCTACGAAGATCTGGATCAGATTCTGTTCACCAATGCGGATACAGAGGAAGAAGTGCAAAAGGAACTGCAGCAGATGACCGATGATGCCTGTCTGTACTCGCAGCGATGCCCGTGGAGGGGGGAGCCACCGGCGGAGAATTGCATCGCGGACCCGGCGATTCCGTGTACGGAATAAATACCACCCAGCATAAGATCCTTCCTGTGCGCTTTTACAAAAGAATGGCATTGGTTGCTTCTCATAGGTAGGTACTTTCTTTGCTTGTGCAAAGAAAGTACCGCAAAGAAACACAGGTCGCTTGTGGGAAAGAGCCTATGCATCACCGTTCGCAGTGCTGAGAAGCGCAAACTCCTCGACCGCCTGCAGGCGGACTCGTCAAACATGCGCTTCTCTACGCACTGCTCACGGGATGCATGACGGCTCTTTCCCAGCGCGACCATCCACTTTTTTCTCATAACTAAGAACCATTACTATTCTTCTCCCAAGCATCCAATCTAACTACCCCTCTCCCTGCAGGGAGAGGGCTGGGAGAGGGTGTCACGCCGTTTCTATCAGCGGAATAGTCTGAGAAACATCTATCTTCTTTACTCCACAATAATCATTCCCTTCATCTCGCTATGTCCCGATCCGCAGGGAACAGTGCAAGCGAAGGGGAAGGTGCCGGTTGTATCGGTGGGAAGCACTACTTCCACTTTTTGATCCGGATTGATGGTGACATCGATGCCGAGCGCTGGAATCTTCACGCCATGCGATCCGGTCGTTCCTACAAAGCGAAGCGTTACCGAGTCGCCCTTCTTCACGCGGATGGAGCTCGGAGTGAATGCCCAGTTCTCCACGCGGATGGGAACGGTGTAGAGAGTGGGGCGCGCTTTGGGGGACGGTGCGACGGGGACGACGGCTGCGGAAGGTGCGGCAGCCGTGGGAGCTGGCATATCGCCACTACGCACCGCCTCGATGGCATCTCTAAACGCGCTCAGTGGCTGTGCGCCCATGACGCGCTGGATACGACCGGAGGGGATATGGACGACGAAATTGCTCGGCGTGCCATTCACGCCGGCTGCCGTTGCTCCTGCCATGTCTTCTTTTACGCGCTCGGCAAATGTTCCCGCTGTAATGCAGTCTTGGATCTTCGGCGCACTCACGCCGATCTCCTCGCCGCGCTCGGAGAGTTTCAAGTTATCCGGTCCCTTGAGGAAGATCACGTCGATCATCTCCCAGAATTTCTGTGGACCGCCGATGCTTCCAGCACACTCGGTGGCCTCAGCAGCCTTCTGCGCGTTTTTGTGCGGTCCCAGCGGGAAGTGGCGGTAGACCCACTGCACGTTTTTGTCGTCGTTGATCAATTGCTCGAGCGTCGGGTGAACGCGTTTGCAGAACGGGCACTCAAGATCTGAGTATTCGATCACTGCAACGTCGGCTTTCGTGTTTCCTTTGATATGGTCGCGGGCGGAGTCGACTTGGGGAATCAGGGAGTCTTGTGCGGCGGTATCGGGAGTTGGATTCGGGTTTGGGTTAGGGTTCGGGACAGATGGCGGGGTTGGGGGAGTGGGGACTGCTGCGGGTGTATTTTTGGTCGGCAGTTCGGGGAGCTTGAGCCAGCCGGGCAGCGCATTCCCTTCTGCGGTGACCACGGTGCCTGCGATGAATCCGACGAGGAGCATGGCAACGCCGAACCAGGGATTGGATTTCGGGGAAGGGGAATTGTTTGCGGGCATGGGAAACGGGGAAGGTGGATAAAATTGTGGATGCCATGAGGAAAAACTTCAAGGGAAAATTCGTGAGATCGTGAGTGGTCACGATTTTCGTACACGCACATCCGCCCGCATCATGCCCATGGAGCAGGTCAGCACGAAATCGCTCTGTGGATTTTCGATAGGACCAAGCCAGTTGCCGCCCTGAGCAATCGGTGTCGAGAGATTGTGTGTGGGATCCGTGAGCATAGAAGCACATCCGCTGACTCCTTGTGGAGCAGTGGCATAGATCCACGTCTGCCGTCCGGCATCAATGGTGAAATTGCTTGGCGAATATCCTGAATTACTCACCGTCATCGAAACGATCTGGCGACCCTGCGCGTCCACGGTCACATATGGATCGGATCCCTGTGCCTGCTGCGCTACTCTTCCCGGAACGAAACGGCTCACTGCTGTTTTTGCGATTCCCGTTGCATCCACCCCGGTCAGGAGAAGACCGCTTTGGATATTGAAGATTCCAAGGAGGAGAACCAGTGCACCGGAGAAGGTGAGAAACCACCGCATGACTCGTCCTTCAGCAAGCGAACTCACGACGGATAGTCCGAGGAGTGCCGGGAGCGTTCCCAGAGCGAAGACCAGCATGATGATGCCTCCTTGCAGGAAGCTTCCGGTACCGAGTGCCAGCAGTTGCATCGATTGCGTGAATCCGCACGGGAGGAAGAAGGTGAACGCACCGAGAATGGCAGGAGCGAAGGCGTTATGGGATTCACTGAGTCCGTGGATCCACCGTTGCAATGCGCGGGGAAGGGGAATGGTGCAGTAGCGCTTGGGGACGATTTGCAGGATATTGAGTCCTAGAGCGATCATGACCACGGCAATGACCAGTGTCAGTACTCCTGTTCCTCGTGGCGTAAGCGTCATGGCGCTGCCGATGAGACCCACGAGTCCACCGAGGACGAAGTACCCCGCAAGACGTCCCACATTAAAGGAAAGCAGAGGTTGGAACCTTTGCCAGCGCCGGGCGCTGCGATGGGTTTCGGTCCATTTTGCGGCAACGGCAAGGAGGAGTCCCCCGACGATAGCCAGACAGGTGGAAGTCGCTGCGACAAGACCGACGGCGAAGACTGCACCGAGACTGGCAACACCTTCCGCATTCTTGCTGAGGGAGAACACGTCGAAATGTTTGAGGACGACGTAGCCTGCGACGATCAAGACGAGGATGCCTCCCACCTCTGTCCAGTCGGGCTTTTCCTCGGAAATCCCCTGAATCGATTGAGCAGTTCCCTGCTCATGCAATGTGTATTTCGTCGAATGCAAAGCCCGTTTAAGAGCTTCCAGTGTCGGAACATGGAGTTTCGAATCCGAGAGCACCTCTACCATCCCGCGACGCTCGCTTGCGAGAACCTCTTTCACTCCAGGGACATTCTTCAGCTTGTGCTCCAAAAGCAGCTCGCAACTGCGGCAGGTCATGCCGCTCACGGAAAACAGCTGGCGGCGAAGGGTGGAGGTTTTCGGAGAGGAACGCTTGGGCATCATGATGAGAGGGGCAGACGAGTTCATTATACGATTTTCCGAGGCATATTGCTACAATGTCTGTATGACTTCCGCAAAGCAATCCTCTTCGAGTAAGGATGTTCCTCTGGAATTGCAGGTACTCCAAAAGCAGCTTGAGGATCTGCAGGCTCAAGTGACGACGCTCACGACGGAGCTCGATGCCGCCAAGGTCGAAGCCGCGAAGATGAAGGATCTTGCTGCGCGGTCGCAGGCGGATCTGCAGAATGCCAAGGCGCGCGTAGAGCGCGAACGGACGGAGCTCGCTGCGTTCGCACTTGAAGCGATGCTGAAAAAGCTGCTTCCGACGATCGACAGTTTCCAGCGAGCATTTCAGCATCTTCCTGAGGATTTGAAGAATCACGAGTGGGTAAAAGGAGTCACAGCGATTGAGCGGCAATTATTGAAAGAATTGGAAGCGGCAGGACTCCAGAGAATGTCATCACTTGGTTCCAAGGTCGATCCAGCGCGTCACGAAGTCCTGCAACAAGGACAGGGAGAAAAAGATGCGGTGACGGAGGTCTTTGAAGAAGGATACGAAATGCATGGAAAAGTATTGCGACCTGCGAAGGTGAAAGCGGGGGACGGAACCGGAAAATAATATAAACATTCCTATATTCATAACATCCACCGTAGAGACGCAACGCTGTTGCGTCTCCATTCGATTACGCCGCCGCCCGCCCCAGCATCATAATCACGAAGATTCCGATCGTATTGAGAACAAAACACAGCGAGGAGAGTTTCCACCCTTTGAGGTGCGTGAATCCAACAATGAAGGTCATGCCCACTTCATCCGGAAGAGGGGAGGCGATGACGACGCATGCGAGGATCCAGCGGAGTGCATTCCGGAATTCGTGCGAGATATATTCACGATGAAACAAACCGTGCAACTTTTGGATGACCCACGTTTCTTTCATGCGAAGAATTTCATCGTGGAAGGACAATTTCGTGAATTGAAAAATACTGATGTCCGATACTGTCGCGCCGATGGCGGCGAGCAGTGCGGCAATAAATGGATTCACAAGATGCGCGACTTCGAAGAAATATGTCGCTGCAAGGGGCGCAGTGAATCCGAAGCTGAAGAGGAAACCCGCAAGGAGCATGCTTGCGTAGCTCGCTCCGTCGAGATGCGCTTCGATCCAGTGGAATGCGCCCATTTTGTAGAGCACATACGCAAAGACAATCGAAGCAAAGAATGCGAGGAGCTTGGGAAATCGGAGTAGGTGTCTCACATCTCTATTATACCGGATTTTGTTTTTCTATGCAGAGGAGAAACATAGCACCCTTCTCCTCGAAATTTTTGAACATGTTGTAGCTCGGGGAGGCGGTGGAGAGGAGGACGATGGGAGAAATGGAGAATTGAGAATTGAGAATTGAGAATTTTGCATGCTCAATTGCTTCTTGCATGGTTTCCACTTCAAAGAATTCTGCAGCGGCATTAGCATCTTCAATTGCTTTGCGGATGCGCGGACCGGAATCGGGGAAGAGGATGATGGTTTTTATTTTTGAAGCAGCGATACGTTTTCCAAGAGCAGTGAAATCATTTCCACGGTCTTGTCCTCCAAGAATAATGACCGCAACCCGATCACCAAGTGCATCGAGCGCCGCGATCGTCGATTCTGGTGTTGTGGAGATCGCATCATCGACCCACTCCGCGCCATGATGGATGCCGAGGGATTGCAGACGGTGGGGGAGTCCGCGGAAGTTCTGGATGACAGGAATACTGATCCGTTCCGGAACGCCGAGAAGCCGAGTGGTAAGAAATGCGATTGCTGCATTGCGACGGTTGTGTTCGCCTTTGAGACCCATTGATTCCAGTGGCAGATCTTCCGCATGTACGGCGATGCGTTTGCCGGGACTCATGCATGCGATTTCCTCTGCGCCGGTAGACGACGCGTCGTACGCGACGAAATCTCCCTCGGATTGGAAACGGGTGATGTGGGATTTTGCCTCTTTGTATGCTTCAAGCGGAGTCGAGCCCGTGCTGAGCGCAGTCGAAGCATGATAATCGAGGTGTTCCGGAAAAAAGCTCGTGATGACAGCGATCGGAGGACTCGAGTGGCAATCCATGAGTTGGTAACTGCTCATTTCGAGAACAAAATATGTGTTCACAGATGCGTCTTTTAGATGAGATATTGCGGGCTCTCCGATATTGCCGACGAGGAATGTTTTTTTATCGCCTGCCTTTAGAATTTCATGAATGAGCGTCGAAGTCGTACTTTTTCCTTTGGAGCCCGTCACACCGATGACGGTTGCGCTGCGACTGGCGGTTTCTTCGAGGAAGATCTGGGTGGAGTTGGTGAGAAGGGTGTTGGGCGTAGGGGGTAGGGCGCTTGGGGGAATACCAGGCGATTTAATGATGACATCGAACTTGTTCAGATTCTCCAGCCAGCCCTCACCTACCTGTTTCCAGTGGCGATCACCATCCACGTCGATATCCGGATTCTTATCGGCAATCGTGATCTCACATTCCGGTGCAAACTCTTCCAGTGCCTTCACCATCGCCCGTCCTTCTTTGCCATAGCCAAGGACGCATACCGTTTTGCCGTTGAGATCCTGTAATAGCATGGAAGGTTTAAATGAATGATAACGTCATTGTAGAGACGCAACGCTGTTGCGTCTCCCGCGTGTCCATTATTTCGGAAGAACACTCTGAAATGCTTTCGGAATCCCATGATCATCAATTGCCGCCAATTCCCGTGCAATCAACACCTCGGGATTTTTTATCGTCGGAAGTACTTCCGCTTCAAATATCTTCATCATTGCGGTGTCATTAAAATCTCCTCTTTTCTTTGTTAGCAGAAACGCTGCACGGACTTCATCGGGCGTTCCCACGCATTCAAAAGGCTTGAAGCCCTGAAGCCCGAGGAGCTCGCGGACGGTTGGTTCCAGAGCAGGGGAGTCGAAGAAATTCGCTCCGAAGATTTTTTCCAGAGTTACGCGAGGCAAAAATGCAGCAAACAACGCAAAGGCGAATGCACACTTGGGACATTGTTTGCACCACACTTCGCTCGGCTGAGGCCGAGCTTCGCGTGGCAAGCCACTGTCTTTTTTTGGGGATTTGAAGAGTTTCCAGTTCTCGTTACAGCTGGTGAACGACGCAAAGTATTCAGGATGCTTGCAGAATTCTTGCACGATCCGAAGCTCGCTCCAGGGTCGCAGCAGGCTGAAATATGCAATGTCCGTTTTGCCTTTCAATATCTCCTGAAGAGATTTTTCAAACGCAATGCCCTTGCTCCACTGATGGTTTACTTCGAGATCGAGAAGCTTCGTATTTCCCTCACTCGCGGAGCGCTCGTTGCTCCAGACAGTTGCAGAGTATCCGTACAGCTCCGCAACAATGACGGAAAGTATGGAGAGATATGCCGTGATCGGGACGTGGCCATTGAGTGCCCCCTCGGCATTCAGAGAGAACAAGATGGGATCCAGCCGGCGCTCGACCGTGAGCAGCGGAAATCCTGCCTTTTTAGCAAATGCAGTGATCAACGGATGATTGCCGATGCGCAGCAGCGTGACACCGTGTCCGGCAGCTTTCAGCAGCTCCGCCGTGACGATGGAGTCCTTACCACCTCCAAACGGCACAAGCAATTTTTCCGATGGAAAAGAAGAATGTTGTTCCGTAGAGACGTAACGCTGTTGCGTCTCCCCCTGTGCCATTTCCCCCCATCCCGTCTCCCTTGGGAATTTCACCCTCCCCCGATGATCAATTTTATTTTTATAAAAAAATTCTCCCAGCCCGTTTTCATACACCTGCGTCCAGAATGCAGCTTCCTCGGCACTCAGTGCGCCGCTGCGGATCTCGATCTGCTTCGGCAAACAGGTCTTGTAGTAACTGATGCCGCCGATGAGGTGCAGAAGAAAGAGCAGCCGATTGAAGTTCGGATTTTGAGCTTGTGCCGGAAATGGTTCCGGCAGGCGGATGGTTTCGATGAACCGGATGGAATCATCCAGGCTGTATTTCAATTCTATAAGCCCTTCTTCATGGTAGAAGGCGTAGGAGTCGAAGATGAAGGAGGAATACTGTTCCATGGAGAAAGCAGCATACCGGAAGTGTTCTTCAGCGAGTGTTTTTTCCTGTCACATGCTTCAGGCTGCCATCTTCTGCTTATATAGCTCTGCCGGATTGTAGAAATCGATTGAGGAAATTCCGTCACGGAGACGTTCCTGAAGAGCGGCTTGTACCACCTGTATTGCATGAAAGGTGCTTGAGTGAATTTCCACTCGAAAAGCGACTATTATGGCTATCCAACAGCACAATGTCTGTGCACTATCCTTCCATGAATCCTCGTCCGCGAGAGCTAGGTCCAGAAGAGCATTTCAGCGCTTCCATGCCGCTTTCGGATCGTAAAGCATTATTTCTAGCTCAATTGGATATCACTGAACGCACGCTGCATGTATTGGAAGAACTCGGTGTCATCACTGTTGGAGCACTGGAAGGACATTCACGTGGAGCTCTTTTAGGCATAAAGAATTTTGGCACAGCAAGGATTCGCGATATCGATAAGGGGCTTGCATTAATCGGTCTTCAGCTTGCCGATGACGGTATGTTTGTCGATGTATTCAACAATCATGATGTCACGAATTTTCGTGGGAAATGCGGTGGGTGAAACTCACTATTCCGTTGAGCGCAGGATGCGGGAATATTCAAGTGAGTGAAAAGCTACGACCCCGGAGGAAGTGCCGCAAACTTTGACGGCGTGACGCTTGTTTTTGCCAGGCGAATAACTCCTTCCGCTGCCGCGCGCGTTGCATCGATGTTTTCCAGAAATACCTCTCGTGGGTAGACCGACACGATGTTGTAGGTATTTCCAACCATCGCGTTGAGTCTCTCTGCATAGGGACCGGTAACACTCGCATCCGTTCTCTGGAGCTTCATCCCGATGACTACTTCCAAGGGTCTTTCGTATTCGAATGTCATGGAATCACTCTATGCCGAGTGCGGGGGATCGCAATATGCCGTTTATGGGGTAAAATAGCGGTAAGCCATGGTGGCGGAATGGTATACGCGCGCGACTCAAAATCGCGTTCCCGTAAGGGATTGAGGGTTCAAGTCCCTCCCATGGCACCAGCAAGATATCGTGTTCCTATCTTGATCAGATCATCGTTATGCTAGGTACATGCTTCTCTGTAAAACGATCCTCGAGAAAAGCCCCATTCACGGCATCGGTGTTTTCGCCGCGTGTGATATTCCAAAGGGAACGGTGATCTGGGAATTTACCGATGGATTTGATCAGGAGATTTCCGCAGGATTGATCGAAGGACTTCCCGCTCCCGCGAGAGACTGCATCTTGAAATATGCCTATAGAAAACCGGATTCCGATTTGTATGTTCATTGTGCAGATGACACGAGGTTCTTCAATCATTCCGAGAACCCAACTATTACCAGTACGAGTGTAGATGGTCCGGATATCGCAGCGTGCGATATTCGAGCAGGAGAAGAGTTGACGATCGATTACCGCAGTTACGACGCGGATTGGGAGAGGAAACTTCGGAGTTTCTGAATACGTATCGCGCTGCTATTCGCGTGTCGCAAGCGCGACGCGAATACCCAGCGCAATGAGCAGCACGCCCATCGTGCGCTCGAAGATGATCTGTACTTTCGTGAATTGTTTCCGGATCACTCCGGTAGTGAGGACGCAGGCGACGAAGGAGAACCAAGCGAACGTCGCGACAGACATGTAGAGGCCATAGAAGATCTGAACCAGCATCGGAGTTGAGGGGGCAATCACCTGTGAGAAAAGCGCGACGAAGAAGAGCGTGGCTTTGGGGTTGAGGACATTGCAGAGAAATCCGATGCGGATCGCTTGCAGTGCACGGATATCCGCGCGCTTTGTCATGATTTCTTCGCTCCGTTGCGCGGGAGTCTTGGTCATCAGTGCTTTCCAGCCGATGAAGAGCAGGTAACCAGCGCCAAGATATTTGAGGGCGTTATAGAGGAGGATGGATTGCGAGACGACGAGTCCGATACCAGCAACCGCATAGGTAACATGGACGAGAATACCCAAGCCCAGCCCAATGGCAGTGAGGATGCCTGTACGCCTGGAGAATGTGAGGCTATTTCGGACGATCAACGCGAAATCCGGTCCGGGGCTCATGGCTCCAAGCAAATGGACGACGACGATCGTGAGGAATGCGGACATTCGTTCAGTGTACTATTTTCTACCGCAACTGCCACAATGCAAGGTCAATATCCCAATCCGGCTCCCGGAATACCTGGGTTTGCTCAGTTTTGTTCCAAGTGTCAGAGGCAAGCTTCAGGCTTTTTTCGATGATTGTCTTTACGATTTGTGGGAAGCGATCTGTCGGCACGCTCGACCAGTCGCATCGGTCGGAATGGTAGAGAATCTCTCCTGCAAAGCGACTCAGGAGGCTTACGAAGATCATGCTCGCTACCTCGGAAAACTTTGGATCGAGTGGATAGCGGTTTTGGGAGTGCTCTTTCATGAGTCGATCAAGGTTCCAGAGTTGCGTGAGGGAAAGCACGCTTGCTACGGAGTCTCCGGCACCCATGGTGTGCTTCTTCTTGATGTCGATGTCCTCGTTGTCGCCAACAAGCGAAAGCATTCGCTCTGTTCCCGTTCCATTTGGTGTCGAGGAGAAGACGACATAACGGTTTCCGTCGGGTGTGCATGCGAGGTGATAACCGCCGAAGGGTCCGCTGCTGACGCTCGCAGGGAAGTACAGACTATCTTCCGGATGCGGAGTGATGCTCGAAAGGTACCGACTGAATCCATTGTTTACGAGGTCGATAGTCGAGTCGTTGATCGCACGGTTGCCGTCGAATGGAGACGAAAAAGATGGTGTCTGGATCACTTCGTCAGAGGAACTGGGACTGGTATTACTCAGAGCTCTGCGTCGTTCGATACTGAGTAGATACTTCACCATCTCTTCGTCGTTCATGCTGATGATCGGCATGCGGCCCCGGTTAAGCATTTGGTTATAGTTCTCGAGCGCACATTGTTCCCGAAATGCGCTTGATGGATTCTGAAACTCGCGAAATTGCCTGCGTTGTTCATCGCTCTGTACCAGCGTCGAGAGGCTTTCGGAGACGAGTACATGGTTGCAGGCACGCAGGGTATCGAAGTTCGTGGCCAAATTGGCGATGGTCGAATGCATCGGAGTCACCATGCCGAATGTTCCCACTCCTCCGGGTTTATCGCTTGTGTAGGGTACGTGGATGCCAACACGATGAGGAATCTGCAGGCGTGTGAGCTTTACCCGGTCCCGTACGGACGAGTCGACGTGGTCGAGCCAATCGAGATAGATCGGCTCTGGGGTAGTAAAAAGGTCGATTTCTCCATCATCCGGGAACAGTCCGGATTGCATCGCATGAACCATGTTGCGAGTCATGTTCGGGATATTGCCCCCGGGATCTACTTGGCCAAGGTCAACGAGTGCATCGTGCAGTGTGGAGACCATGCGTCCATGAAATTTACGGGGCAGGGGAATATTCACTCTCTTGATAAACGGATCATCAAGCTTTCCGAGTTCGAGAAGGAGAGCGAGATGCGTGCCGATTTGATTGTTCGCCAATTGAATATTGGCAGCGACTTTGTCGTCTCCCGGTGTCATGAAATTGGTATAGGTGCGCAAATTGTCTATAAGTTTGCGCATGTCATCGCGGATCGCTTGCATTTCCGAAGGGTCAATGCCTTCTTGACTTATAAATGGTTTGTAGTCCACAACGTTTACCTGCACAGCACCGAGCCGTGTACCACGTTCGCTGCCTGGAATGTTCAGGCTTCCCGACACAGGAAAGGCAATGCTACCCCTGTCGTTTCGTGTACGCAAGATCACCCAACAGTTTTTATCTGATACGATTTGGCTTCCATACGCATCGCTTCGTTATCCCCGGCGGTCACTGAGATTCTTTTTGCGTTGGGCATCGGCAAACAGATCGTTTGCACCGATCAATTCAGTAATTTCCCCGAGGAAGCGAAAGCGATTCCGCATGTGCAAGATCATGTGAAGGTCAATCTGGAAGAATTGCAGCAGTACAAACCGGAGGCGATTTTTACGTCAACGGTAATCCAGCAAGCATTGGCAACAATGATGAAGACCGCAGGACTTCCCAGCATCCATCAGGATCCACGGACGATCGAGGCGATTTACGAAACCATCCGGGAAATTGGCATGATCGTTGACCGAGAACCGCAAGCGAAGGAATTGATTGCCCGGATGCACAAGGGGTTTCAGGAGGTGAAGAAGAAGGCCAAGGTGATGCGTGAGGGTAGAGACGTGCGAATCGCACGTCTCTACATCGAGGAATGGCCGGCCGTCGCCCATACGACCGGGGCTTCCCACTTCGCCCTTGGGGCTTCGAGGGACAGGATGGTCGGCAAGCACGACCTCCCATACGCCTCCGGCAATTGGGTCCCCGAAATCGCGCGGATCGCGGGCGGGGAACAATTTCCCGTGGCTCCAGGAGCACTCAGCCCGGAAGTCACGCTGGAAGAAGTCGAGCGCTGGAACCCTGCCCTCATTGTCATCAGTTGGTGTGGTGCGGGGACACTAGCGCAGAAGGAATTATTGCTGAATCGCCCGGGGTGGGATCGATTGAGAGCAGTACAGTTGGGTCAGGTCAAAGTGATAGACGATTCATTATTCAATCGTCCTGGTCCGAGACTCGTGGAAGGAGCGCAGAGGCTGTATGGGTGGATGTTTGAAATACTGCATTGAAATGTTTGACAAATGTCATACAGCGGAATACCATGCGTTCATGGAATATGAACGCACCGTCACGACGCGCGAACTCCTCCGGAATTTTCGGAGCATCAAGCAGCAGCTGCTTTCGGGGAAGCTGCATGTCGTCCGTATTGCCGTGGATGATCATAAAGAACTCGAGTTGATACATTCTCGTCCCGAGAAAAACATTGGCAATTTTCTTCGTGCTGTGGAAGCACTTCCTCATCCAATCCACATTCGCCGCACGCATATCTTCGATGAACTTCTGAAACCCCGGAAGCTACGACCACGCAAGCGATGACGGAAAAGCTCCTCATCGACACCAACATCATTCTTTATGTGGTGCATGGAGACGTGTCGTGGAAGCAGGTTGTGCGGCAGTATGCGGATGCCACGGGCTACATCAGCGTTATGACGTTTATGGAACTTGTGATTGGGGCTCGATCAGCCGAAGAGCACGCTCGTCTCGAAGAGATTCTCGAGCTCGTACACATCGTTCCCCTCGATGCTCCGATCGCCCACCGTGCGTGCGTTTTTATGAATGGCAAAGGACGTAGCCTGCGCTCTCCGCATCTTGCTGACGCCATCATCGCGGCGACGGCCGGGGAACTCGGCATTCCGCTTCTGACGAATAATCCGAAGGATTTCCGGAGGTTCCACGGTGTGAAGGTGATCTCTGCTTGACATTGCCCTATGAATCCGTAAGATGCGCAACGTGATTCTCATGCATCTGATTTCCGGTGCGTATTACACCGTCCTCTCCAGCAGAGAGCGGACGGCGCCGATTGCATGACGAAAAACTTAGCCGACCTCGCCCCCTCTCTGCGTTAGAGAGGTTGTTTTGCGTGTGTACGCAGGATGTAAAAAACCTTGAACCTTGTCGGTTTAAGGAATGGTGTGATCGGTCTTTGGCATCAACGGCAGAAAGGTTGTGCATTATGCGAAAAAGAATTGGAAATCTGGTTCCGCAATCAAGAACGCAGGTGGTCTTGTCTCGGGATTGCCCACGTCAAGTTGTGGATGCCCTACGAACGAAGCTCGGCTTTCGGTTTCGATGGCCAAACAAACATGAGATGAGGAAGGAGAACACTCCGACATTTCTCGGATGCAGTTGTGGATGCGACTTCTGGCTTGAGAAGCCGTTTCGGCTGACTAACATGGTCGGGATGGGAGTATTCCATGTCGGCTTTGAAACCTGGGTTGAGGAATTACCCCACTGGCAGAGTTCCGACTTCGACGGTTCGGGATCATTCGTTATGGAGTCGCCGCCCAATGAAAGGTCTGACAGGCATGCCAGATTCGCAGTTGGTGATAGCTGGATCGAAATCATTGGTGAAGGAAAGAGAGCAAAACAATTCTTAAGTCTCCAAGAGCTCTTCACCAAAAAAGCATGAAGGAGAGAACCGATCACCCCACACCCCCGAAGTCGCAGTTGCAGCTTCGGGGTTTTTTGCAATCTGCAACTTGCAACCTCTCAGGTATTCCATGCATGATTCCCCCGTACCTTCTCCCTGCTTCCATGCCCTCCGTCTTCACCCTCGACCCGCTGATCTCCGACCTCAGTCTCTTGAAGCACCCCTTCTACCAGAAATGGAGCAAGGGCGAACTCACACTCAAGGATCTTCAGATCTATGCAAAGGAATATTTCCATCTGGTGCAACGCATTCCGGGCATCGTCGAGCGTGTACGCGTACGAGCGGATGAGCGCGGACATGATCTTGCCGGGATGATTGAAAAGAACCGGATCGAAGAGCAGGAGCACGTCGAGCTCTGGAAGCGCTTTGCCAAAAGTCTCGGAGTTTCGGAGACAGAATTGATTGCACACAAGCCGAGCGCGACAGTCACCGCAGCCGTCATGGAACTCGAACAGCTTGCGGACGGTTCTTTCGAAGACGGCGTCATCACGATGTACAGCCTAGAGGTGGAACTCCCGAAAATCGCGAAGACGAAGAAGGAAGGACTCTGCGAGTGGTACAACCTGAGTTCAGAAGACGCGCAGATCTACTTCGATGAGCACCTGAAGGAAGAAGAGCACCTCCAGGTCTGGCGCGGCGTAGACATCGATGTCAACAGCTCACAGACCATCGCAAAGCGTTCCCTGCAAGCCCAGAACAAGGTGCTTGATGGGGTGTGTGAACTCTGTGGAATCATGAGTTGTTAAGATTCTTTTCTTTTTCATGACCGCAAAAATTTCCATGAAATCCACGCCATATACGCGCTTTCAGGCGACGCTCGAAGATGTCTTTCAAAAAATTGAGCTGGGTGCCCCTGAACGCAAACTCCTGAGCGAACCGCAGGCGATTCACCGCGAAACGATTACGATCAAGAGGGATGACGGGAAGAAGGCGGAGTTTCCCGCGTTTCGTGTGCAGTTCAACAATGCACGCGGACCGTATAAAGGGGGAATCCGCTATCACCCCGATGCAGATCTGGACGAAGTGAAGGCGCTTGCAGCGCTCATGGCTATCAAGACCGCGGTTGTCGGGATTCCTTTCGGAGGGAGCAAAGGCGGCGTGCAGTGCGATCCGAAGGAACTGAGTAAGCGAGAGGTTCAGGAGATCTCTAGAGCGTACGTCCGCGCATTCGGAAAACACCTTGGTGCGGATATCGATTGTCCCGCGCCGGATGTGAATACGAATGCCGACATCATGGCGTGGATGCGTGATGAATACGAAAAAATCACGCACTCCTACGCGCCGGCGATGATCACCGGAAAGCCGCTTGCCTATGGAGGATCGCTCGGTCGCGATACAGCGACCGCGCGAGGAGGTTTTTTTATCCTTCAGGAGCTTACGGATCGCGATGCTCTTGATCCTTCCGAGCTGCGCGTAGCCATTCAAGGATTCGGAAATGCCGGGGCGCACATGGCGCAGTTGCTCCATGGTGCGGGATACACTGTTGTTGCCGTCTCAGACTCTCAAGGAGGCATCTACAGTCCCGAAGGTATTGATCCTGTGCGTATTGAGAAGTACAAACACAAAACCGGATCGGTTGCCGGGGAATACTGCAAAGGATCGGTTTGCGATATCGACCGTATGAAAATGGATGGAGTACGCAAAATCTCCAATGAAGAATTGCTCGAGCTTCCCTGTGATATTCTCATTCCCGCTGCGCTCGATAACGTGATTACCGGTGCCAACGCAAAGAGGATCCGCGCGAAATTGATCCTCGAGATCGCGAACGGTCCTACGACACCCGAAGCGGATGTGATTCTCGCAAAGAAACGGGTAAAAGTGATCCCGGATGTCCTTGCCAATGCCGGCGGCGTCACCGTGAGTTACTTCGAATGGGTGCAGGGGAGATCGGGCGAGCAGTGGACAGCCGAACGCGTCGATCAAGATCTCAAGCGTGTAATGCTTGCAGCGTTCCGCGAGGTTCGCAGAACGGCGTACAGAGAGAAGATGACACATCGCGAAGCGGCGTTTGCGGTGGGATTGCGACGGATTATGGAGGCTATGAAAGTAAGAGGGTGGATTTGAGTGCGAAGTATTAGGTATTAGGTATTATGTATTAGGTATTACGTATGGATACTTAATACTAAATACCTAATACTTAATACCTATGTACGACGTTCTCATTATTGGATTAGGCGCTTCCGGCTACACCGCTGCGATCTACACCGCCCGGTACAAACTCAAAACATTCATTGTTGGTGCGGAGGATGGTGGCATGGGATTAACTGCTGCAGAGGTAGGAAACTGGCCGGGCATCATCGATATCAAAGGACCCGACCTCATGGAGAATTTCAAAAAGCATGCGACGTCGTTTGAAGAGGTGACGCATAAGGTTGCGAGAGTGGAGAAGTTGGAAAAGGTGAATGAGGGATTCCGTCTGACATTGCAGGGTGGGGAAGTGGTAGAGGGCAAAACCGTGATCCTTGCGACGGGATCAGCCAAGCGCAAACTCGGAACGAAGGGAGAAGTGGAATTTTCGGGGAAAGGCGTTACGTATTGCGCAACCTGCGATGCGTTTTTCTATCGTGGCAAGGATGTCGCAGTCATTGGAGGAGGGGACAGCGCCGTGGAAGGGGCCGCAATTGCCGCGCAGGTGGCCAAGACCGTGTACCTCATTCATCGCAGGAATGCATTTCGCGCGGAGCCCTACTGGGTGGATCGGGTGAAAGCGAGACCTAATGTCCGGTTCGTTCTCGAGCGCAACGTATTGGAAATCTTTGGAGACGCAAAGGTCAAAGGCGTGAAGCTCGATACCCCATGGGAAGGATCGGATACCATTGCTGTTGACGGCGTCTTCATTGAAGTTGGGTCCATTCCATCCATAGGGCTCGCAACAAGTCTGGGGGCGAAGCTGGACCCCAAAGGCTTCATCGCGGTGACTCCCGATCAGCACACATCCGCTCCCGGGCTCTTTGCAGCGGGAGACAACACGAACGAAAGCAATTACTTCGCACAGTTCACGACGGCGGCAGGGGAGGGGGCGGTGGCGGCGAATGGTGTTTTTACGTTTTTGCAGGGTTAACAGCATCTAAATTGAAAATGGAAAATGGAAAATGGAAAATTGTCGATGCATCTGGAGTTGGAATCGCTAGCGAATTTTCAATTTTCAATTTTCAATTCTCCATTTTTCCCGTGTTCTTTCCCTTGCACTCACAAAAGATTGCCCTAAGCTAGCGTCCATGCCCCGTGGTAAACGCACTGTTTTTGCGGCCTTCTGTTCGGTGAACGGCTTTCGCATCGGTAGTTTTCGTTTTCACAAGCAAGATAAGCGTGGGAAGGCGTGGAAGGAGCATGCGGAGAAACTGGTCAAATTCTGTTCGGATTGTCGCAAGAGGGTGAAGGTGAAGTTGAAAGAGGAGAGGCACTCGGCATAGATCGGGTTCCAGCCTTCGCTCCTCTGGGAGCTACGGCTGGCGAGTGGGTTCTGGTTCGGGTTCGGAAGAGGATATTTCTTTTCTGGTGTTTGCGAATGTTCCTCCCTAGGATCTTTTCGTGTTATTCGGTCCCAGTTCTTCGACCAAGCGCAGAGGCGAATACATGCTGATGACGACTTCTGTGCTGCACGGACTTTTTCCTATTGTGATTCACGCGGGAGCCACTCGTATGCCGCCGATTTTTTTCGGAGCCGCTTCGCTTCTCCTCGCGGCGTTTCTTGCAGGCCTCTTCCTTCTGCGATCACCGCGTTCGCTTTGGAAGAGAGCGCTTACGGGCAGCACGCTCCGGGATGTGGTGATCTTGGCACTCTGCAACCTCGTCATTCCGATCGTGCTTATTTCGGAAGGTACCCGCATGACCACTGGTATCAATACGGCGCTGCTACTGCAGGCGGAAATGCTTTTTACCTTCCTCTTCTGCGTTGTGCTTTTTGGAGAGCGGATGCGGGCAATACGTCTCGGTGGAGCCGTGTGTGTCTTTGCCGGGACGGTGTTCATTCTCCTTGCGGGTGACAATCAATGGAATACGGGGGATCTGCTCATTATTCTCGCCACCGTTCTCTACCCCTTTGGCAATCTCGTTTCCAAGCGGCTTCTTGCTGTGCTCAGTGTTCCCGAAATTCTATTTCTGCGGTCGCTTTTCTCCGGATGTCTTCTTCTCATTCTCAGTTTGTTTTTCGAGGACATGCACGTTGCCAATCTCCCGTGGTTGCAGGTTTGGTGGCTTGTCGCACTGCAGGGAGGTTGCGTCTTTTTTGTTGCCAAGATCCTTTGGTACGAGGGACTGAAGGTTGTTTCCGTCTCGCGCGCCGTATTTCTTGTCTCTTCCGCTCCTGCCTTTAGTCTGTTTTTTGCGATCATGTTCCTCCGAGAAATCCCCACGGTGGTACAGCTCGGGGGATTTGTCGTGACGATGGTTGGCATTCTGCTGCTCACATGGCATACGCCGAAGAAATCATCTCCCACATCAGCCCTCTTGCCTGCGCTATAGTAGTGCCATGTCTG
>MFXW01000009.1 GCA_001787585.1 Candidatus Peribacteria bacterium RIFCSPHIGHO2_02_FULL_53_20 | reverse complement strand
GTCCTTCAGCGTTATCTACGACAATGTCGTAATGGAGTAGCTCCCCCGGTTCTGCAAAATCACGGCCGTCACCGACGGTGATTAAGAGAGGCGCAATATTGGAAGGCTCCGGAAAGTGCACGGGATCGCGATCAGCGTAGATACCCTGTACTTCGTCTTCATCGAGATATCCTTCGCATCCCCCATCATTCGGGTAATCCGTCCAACCATCATGGTCATTGTCCACTCCGTCACTGCAGGCGACCGCTTGGGCAAGGGTCATTTCTGCCGGAAGTCCTACGGTAGCCGTGTGGATGACAGTGATGATGAGCGCAGTGAGACCCAGAAGGGCAATGGTGCGTACGCGAGTGAAGCGGTCCATCCGAAGTGGTGGGAAAAGGAAATGGCAAATGAATATACGTAAAGATTGCAGGTGTGTCAAGTTTAGTTAGGGATATGAGAAATGGCGATTGGCGGCCTGCCAACCGTAGCCAGGAGGTCATGCCAGAATTAGTCCACCTCCGCTCGCTTCCCACTTCTCCCTTCGGGGCTACGAGGGACAGGGCGGCGAGGCTACGGTGGACAACCTCCTGCGGAGGTTGGTGCGTGCTTGCCCTTAGGTTACTATTTGTTTGGGTTTGCGACTAACGTCAATTTTCTCGGAAACAACCAGTGGAGATCAGGGGAGCTGGCTCTATCGAAATTAGTGTGATGCGCTACTTTCTGATCGCTAATTTTTATAAGCATTCATCATGTAAAAAGTGCCATAGCAGGCTCAGTCAGATAGAGAGCCTTAAAAATTGAACATGTACATATCGATTCCGCAAAATGTGCTTCAGTGCTATTCTCATCCCCTTCAAAACGTATGAGTATAGTCTTTGAAGCCAAAGGCGATCCTTCTCACTTCACATTCCGTGATTTTCAAAGCTCTTTGGGTATTCCATTTAGAAATATAGATTCAGAAATGACAAGAGTGCGAAATGGCGAGTGGTCACTCATTCAGGAGGAAGACGATTCAAAGGTCAGGCAGAATATCATCGCAGCTCATGCAACAGAGCAAATGTGGCGAGTTCTGCATAATAAGCTACAAGAAAGAAGTAGCTCCTGCGGTTTCGAAAGTGCACAAGTCAAGACACTAGACTCAGAAATTCCGTCAGCACATTTTGATCATGCAATTGCTTTACTGCACAAAGAAGCACTAATTTTGCTCAAGGAATGTCTGAGAAAAAGTTTGGATGATGCACAAGAGCGTTTAATGCAGCGTGCAGAAGATGATTGGAGTCCATCTGATCATATCAATCGGATGCTGTTTGCATACAGATTTTCGGAACATACAACTTTGAGCGATATTATTGAATGGGCGTTAGACAATGCACTAAGCATGGATTTTGCGTCCGTGGGCGTGATCCCAAAGCTAAACAATGATGACAATTTATCGAGCCAGAAATATGAAGCAATATCAAAGCGTAATATACGATTTATTCATGATCTAGCGCGATCACATCTGCAACTTTTCGGATACGCAAAAAGGTTGCTTTTGAAGAAAGGAGTGGCAGAAAAGTCACTTGCTTTTGATCCACAATACTTTCAGATGGTTCCCACAAAAAATGAACCGTTTCTTGCCCTCAAGGGAGCTTTCAGAAACGTATTGAATGATGTAATGAAAGAAAAAATTGAAGGAGTTGCAACGGGTTGTGCTGCTCTATATGCACGTTCGCCAAAGGGAAAAGACACCATCACAGATCTTCACATTCTCATTATGAATATCTGTAGAAAATTTCTCTTTCCTCATCTCAAGTCCCTCCTTAGTTCGAGAACCTAAGCAAACGAATAACCAGATTTGTCACGGCATCAAATCTAGTGTGTTTTTTGCGAACCTACTAGACATCAAACATCCCCCAATCCCTCATCATTGCATAGACGGTTCTGAAGTAATTATTAACCTTGAGGGAAAAATGGTGGGCGCCAAGGGATTCGAACCCCTGACCCTCTCGGTGTAAACGAGATGCTCTAACCAACTGAGCTAGGCGCCCATTATGAAAGAATACATGGGGATTCCAGAGTTTTCTTGGGAATCCACAAAACCTATGGTACTAATATTGCATGTTCATCACCACTGTTCACGCAATAATTGCAGGACTCCTCAGTTTTACCATCCTCCTCCAGCATCGTGCTTCGGGACTTTCCGCGACATTCGGCGGGACTGGAGCGACCTATGTGCAACGCAGAGGGGCGGAGAAATTGCTGTACCAATCAAGCATCTGGCTTTCCGTTGCATTCTTCGGACTAGCGGTTGCACGGTGGTACATATAAATAATCCCGAATTCCTCTATACTTCCCCGGACCCATTTTCCTGTGCAGACCCTTTCGCAATGGATCGCCATCGGCCGCAAATACGAGCGCTGGGTGCTGATCGCCCTCGCTCTCCTCTTTCTCGGGAGTTTTTGCGTTCTCCTCCGCCGCTTCTATCTTGCCAATTCCGCGCTGGCGCCCTCCCGGGGAGGGACATACATCGAAGGATCTGTCGGGGAATTTCAGCCCTTGAATCCTTGGTTCACGGTACAAAATGATGTGAACCGTGACATCGTCTCCCTCGTCTTCTCCGGACTCCTGCGCTACAACCCCGAAACACAGAAGATCGAGGAAGATCTTGCCACGATGCGCGTGAGCCCGGATGCCCGTATCTACACGCTGACACTCAAGGATGATCTCTACTGGCACGATTCCACGGAAAACGATCCGCATCCCGTAACTCCCGAAGACGTACTCTTCTCGCTGAAGATGATCCAGGATCTGGATTTCCCCAATCCCCTGTTGCGACAAAACTTTGAAGGAGTGGAGGTCGAAAAGATCAACGAGCGGACGGTACGATTCCGTCTGGAGCAGCCCTACAGTTTTTTCCCGAGCAACCTCACGCTGGGCATCCTCCCTGCGCGGGCGTTTGCGGGAGTTCCTGTCAGCAGGCTCAGAGAAACCATCGACTTCGGTCTCGCTCCAATCGGCGCAGGTCCGTATGCCTTCAAGAGTTTTGTGCAGACGGAGCGCAGCTCCGAAGTGACGCTCGAACGGTTTCCCCGCCCCGGAGATCCTCCCTACTACCTCGAGCGTGTGATCCTCCGGATTTTCCCGGACTACGGCTCCCTGCTTTCGGATATCCGCAACCTCGACGGTGTGCGCAATGTTCCGAGAAACGACCGTGGCGATCCAGTGATTCCTCGGCCATTTACGCTTCATCAGTACGTGCTGCCCCAGTACGTCGCGCTTTTCTTCAACCTTGAACGCCCAGTTCTCCAAGACAAAAAACTGCGTCTCGGCATGCAACTCGGGACGGACAAACAGCGTGTCGTAGACACGATCAGGGAATCCATTATCGTCGATACGCCGCTGCTCGAAATCGATACCTCCGACTGGCGTTATCACTTTGATCCGGAAGCTGCACAGGGGGCGCTTTTTGAGTCCAACTGGCACCTTCCCGAAAAACTCCGTTTACAAAAGCTCCTCGAACGTGCGGAGGCGAATGACACCGGACCGCTCCATATGGAATCGGTCGTGCTCCTCGATACGGGTGCTGTTCTCACCATCACCGGATCACTCACGATCGCCGGTACCGGAGCGCGCCTCAACGGCGCTCCTCTGGAGAGGCATCCGACACTTTCGGGAGCATGGATCGCAGCACTCGCTACGGCCTCCGCAACAGGCTCCCTGCAGATCGGCGATAATATCGTCCGTCTCACAAAACCAGACGGCACCGTCATCGACTCCGCATATATCTGGCGCACGACGAACAATGCGCTCTATCGCCAGGCAGTGGAGGAAGAACGTCTGGTGGCGCTCTTTCTCCGTTCGCGCAGCAACAATACTCCTCCAGAGGAGCGCATTACGGTGAGCGACCTGATTCTCGAACGCGGCATGCTCCGGCGTCGACTAGCGACCGATCCCCGTGATATCCGCGTCAATGAAGCTGGCGAACTCCTTTCTCTCACGCTTGTCACCAGCCCTTCGCCAGACTCGTACGGAAAAGTCGCCGAAGAGATCCAGAAACAGTGGAGGGAACTCGGCGTACATGTGGTCGTCGAAATTCCCGATACACCACAGGAATTCGAACAGCGACTGCTGAAGCGCGACTACGACATACTCCTTTTCGGGCAATCGCTGCTCGATAACCTCGATAGCTATCCGTACTGGCATAGCTCGGGAATGCAGAAGCTCGATGCAGGAGCGGCCAACCTGCGGCTCGATGCCTATAATCTCTCGCAGTATGCTTCACAACGCAGCGATACGCTTCTCGAAACCATCCGTGAAACGAGCAATGAGAAGGAGCGCGTAGGGGCGCTCAAAGAACTTCGGGAGGTTCTCGCAGCAGACGTCCCATCCATCTTCCTCTATTCCCCTCTCTATACCTTTGGCATCAGCCAGGAAGTATCCGGCGTGCTTCTCGGCAAGCTCTCCCTCCATTCCGACCGCTTCCTGACCTTAAACCGCTGGTACCTCAAAGAGGAGCGTACATTGAAATCGGGCATCTCGTGGTGGTCATTCTTTCGCTGGCTCGTTCCGTAATGCGAAACCGGATCGACGAATGGCTGCTCATTGCTCTCCTTTTGCATGAATCTGCGATAGCAACCGCTTGAGCGCCTTACGTAAAGAGGGATTGACGACCGACATTTCGACCGGTAGACTATCTCGGCTTTTTCCTTGACTCATGGAAGTAATCCTCCTCCAGGACATCCCCGGCATCGGCAAGAAAAATGACGTCCTCGTCGTGGGTGACGGCTACGCGCTGAATAATCTCCTGCCCCATAGGAAGGCTCTCGTTGCGACCCCGACGGTCCGTAAGCGCTACGCTGAAGCTATCCGCCGCCGCGCTGAGGAGAAAATGCGCGAGAAAGAAGTTGCAGATTCTGCAGTTTCGGCACTCGCCGGAAAGAAGCTCACCTTCGAACGTAAAATTACGAAAACCGGCAAACTCTATGCAGCAATCACAGAAAAGCACCTAGCCGAAGCTCTCGAGAAGCAGCTCCAGATCACTGCCAAGGAATCCGCGATCACGATCCCGGAGTCTATCAAGGCTCTCGGCATGTTCACGATTCAGGTCGATCTCAGCGGTACACCTGCGGATTTGGCGGTGGAGGTGAAAGCGGAGAAGTAACTTCTACTGACAGCATGCCGAAGAAAGCGGTAAGCTTTTTGCAGTTGGTTCTTTTTGCCTTGGGCCGGTAGCTCAGTTGGTTAGAGCGCGGGACTTATAAGCCCGTGGTCGATGGTTCAACTCCATCCCGGCCCACCAACCTTCGCGCAGCGAAGGTTGCCATCCGTAGCCTTTTGCTGGTGCCATTTTCTTGAGCAACTGAGTCGCTGCGGCTACGGTTGGCAGGCCATCATCAACACTCTTACCGTGACACTTCAATTGTCTCCCCCAGCTCCGCGCTGCACGCCCGCACGGTGAGCCGGCTACGGCTGTCTTCCATGATCGCATAATAGGTCTTTGCAGGAGAACCAAGAGAAGGGTCTTCGGGAATCGTGGGAAGATAGGTGTCCGTAAGCGGCGGTGTGAGATTGAGGCAGGCTGCCGCCGTCGTTCCTCCTGCGGGCGTATAGGTAACGATCAGGCGCGGTCGGTACTCGTTGGGATCGGCCTCGTCTTTGGAATGGAAGAACCAGTAGGCTTGCGAGCTGTCCTCGCTATTGTCTTTGATCAACCATCCGTAGTTTTGTTGCGTGCCATTCACGAACGCTTGTACGTCTGTCGCGACATTCCAGGAATTCCATCCGAGAATGCCGTCCCAGGAAAGCGAAGCCGTTGCTGTTGCCGTGCTACTGAAATCCCCTCCCACAGTCGTCCAATTCGTTCCGGTGACGGCCCGGTTCCATGTCGCTTCCGATTCCACCCAGCTTCGCGTCACCCGATGCAGCGCAATAGTGCGCGTTGACCCGTACGTCGTCGCTTCACGAAGATCAAGTGATGCGGAACTGATCATCGCGCCCGTCGGGATGACACTCAGATCAAATTGCACGAGTCCCCTTCTTGTCCAGCTCGGCGTCCACGGATACTCCCAGAGCTGCGCATTGGTGCCGTAGTTCGTTGTCGCATTGGCCTGCCACAGCGACGTATCTGCAGAAGCGTACAGCGTCAGAAGAACACCAGTACTCACTTGCCCCCCCGTTCCGCAGTTCACCGAGCATCCCGATGCTGCCGTGCCGACCATCCGCAGCGACGTATCGATCCCGCTCGGAAGATGGCCTCCGCTACCGATGGAATACTGTTCGACGGCATTGGCGATCGCATGGATGTGCGCCTGACGCTGGGCATTTCTCGCCTGCGCAAGTTGCCGACTCGGATTGATTGCCGTGATGACGATCATGGAAAGCGATCCGATGATGGCGATCACCACAAGGAGTTCGATAAGGGTAAATGCCGGACGTCGGTACATAGTTGTGAGTATAGCGGACATAGCAATGCACTATTGGGTTTCGTTTTTGCGAGCTTCTAAAATTACCCTTAATCCTTCAGGATCATTCGCATGGCATTTTTTGTACTTTATCCCGCACCCGCATGGGCACGGATCATTTCTTCCGATCTGCGGGCTGCCATTGCGGATAGGTTTCACTGGCTGTCTCGCTGCAAGACGTGCCTGGACTTCCTCAGAAGAAATCGCAGAAAATATACTTTGAACAACCGAGGCGGAAGCTGAGTCAATTGTCAATCCTTCCACTGCTTTCAAGACGGGTGCAACCGCCTCAACATCCAGTTGCCGCTCAGATGCTTTATCGGGAGCATACTTTTGAAGAAATGCATCTCCAAGATCGAGTACTTCATCTTGTTCTCCATGCTGTGCGAGAAGCCCATCAATCATCTGCACGACTTGAGGATTTTTTAATTCACTCATGATCTGGTCACCAAACTGAACTTTTAGCAGTGCGACAACTGCCGGTTGGTTGAGTAATTGTCCAACAGATGCAAAACGCTGTTCCAAAACATCATGATCTCCCTTATGTTTCATGGGAAAATACTGATAGCGGTCTGAGTTTTGATCAATGATTTTGTGCTCTTTTTGTCCATTTACAGTGTGTTTGGTAGATCCTTGAGAAATTCCCTCGCTTCCTTTTTTGTAGTTACCTCTTTACGCACCTGTGCATCCGCAAGCGCTTTCACGGCCTTCCCAACCTGTTCCCCAGGACCAATCCCAAGAATCTCCATAATTTCATCACCCGAAAGCAGCGCCTTTGGCGGGCGCGGATGCTCGTCTAAAAAGTGGTTGTAATCCGACACAATCTCTTCGTAGAGCGAAAAATCCGCAGGGTCTGTTCCCGCGATGTCCAGCCACATCACTTGGAGAAGCTCCACAAACCACGGATGGTAGTACCAATGCGCCTTGCGCTCCGGAGGCATCGTGGCAAAGGATCCCATCATCATGTGGTGATCAGCGATCCATGCGATTTTATCAATGCGAGCGTTGGAAAACTGCAATCGTTGGAAGACTGCTCTGATGATTTCTCCTGAGACCTCTGCATGGTGATCAAATCGAATTCGTTCTTTGAGGACGAAGGTTTTGATCTTCCCCACATCATGAAAGACGGCGGCCCAGCGTGTATCGGCACCATGGTCTTCTGTGAACGCCGAGGCACACCGGAGCGTGTGATCCCAGACGTCGCCTTCATGATGGTAATCCGCAGGCTGTGCGATCCCCTTGCACGCAGCAAGCTCAGGAATCGTCGCATGGAGGATTTCTGTTTCCCAAAGATCTTCGAGGGCGCGCTCGGGATGCGGTCCGAGCAGCATTTTTTCCATTTCTGCGGCAATGCGCGTACCAGAAAGGTCTGCAGCAAGAGATGCCAATGATCGAATGGCTTTGAATGTTTCCGGATGATATTGACCATGGATCCGTGCGCGAAACCGCACCGCGCGCAGCATCCGTAGCGCATCGTGATGGATACGTGTCTCGGGATCACCAATGAATCGGATGAGCCGCTCGGAGAGATCTTGTTCCCCTGTAAAAGGATCAAAGAGTTTTCCATTGTTGGGATTCCAATAGATTGCATTCACCGTAAAATCGCGTCTCGCGGCGTCCTCCTCGCGCGAGCCAAATCGCACGCTTTCGGGGTGCCTACCGTCCGATGCGACATCGTCTTCGCGAAAGGTGGTGACTTCAAAGGTTGCGCCACGATGCGAAACGACGATGCTCCCGAATTTCTTTCCGATCTCATCGCATTTGGGGAAGAGCTTGATGACATCATCCGGTCTTGCTGCTGTTGCAATATCCATATCCTGTGGGAGATAGCCGCGCAGCATTTCACGAACCGCTCCCCCCACCCACCAGGTATCGAAACCGGCATTCACAAGGATTTCGCATACCTGAGAGGCGCGCTCGCCGAGGCGTGAGGAGAGGGTACGATCGATGATGTCTCTCGATAAGGTCACGAAAGTATTATGTATTAAGTATTACGTATTATGTATAGGCACGCTTCACCTCACCAGATGCGGGACATACCTAATACTTAATACTTAATACATAATACTCGCATGTTACGATTTGCTGTCGCCGGCTGCCCGCACACCACTCCCCCACCCGGGGGAACGGTGGAAGGATTGAAGCGTGCGAAGGAGCTTGGCATCAATGCCATGGAAATCGAATGGGTACAGAATGTGCCGAAGAATCCCGAGCGCATGGAGGAGATTCGTTCGACTGCGGAGAAGCTCGATATAACACTGACCGTCCACGCTCCTTATTTTGTGAACCTCAATAGTCCCGATCCGGTAACACTTTCCGCAAGTATTCAACGCATCGTTGCAGCGCTTTCGATGGGTCAACTCGCCGGCGTGCGTTCCGTCTGCGTCCACCCGGCATTTTACCTCGGCATGACCCCAGAAATTGCCTACGAAAATGTACGCAGGGCAACCGAGAAGATCTTGAAGCTCAAGGCAAAGTTTTTCCCTAATGTGAATCTTGCGTATGAAACGATGGGAAAAACCGCACAGTTCGGAACGCTGAAAGAAGTATTGAAGCTCAGCAAAGAATTTGATCTCTACCCCACCGTCGATCCTGCACATATGCATGCTAGGACCAATGGCAAAATCAATACGATAAAAGAATGGAACGAGATGTTCGATCTCTATGAGAAATATCTTGGAAAGAAGTCACTGAAGAATGTGCATATGCATTTCTCGGGGATCGCCTATGGACCAAAAGGGGAAAAACATCATCTACCGCTGCTGGAAAGCGATGCGAAGTGGAAGGATTTTTTGGCAGTATTGAAGAAAAGAAAGATTGAAGGCGTGGTTGTTTGTGAATCGCCGCTTCTTGAGAAAGATACCATTCGGATGCAGGAAACATTTGGGCGCTTGTAGCTGAGGGGTAGAAGCTGGTAGCTTGGGACTATGAACATCGCTATCAACGGCTTCGGCCGCATCGGACGTCAAGCTCTGCGCATCATTCTTGAGAAGCACCCAGATCTCAATGTTGTGCTGATTAATGACCTCACAGACGGTGAAACGCTCGCGCATCTTTTCGAGTTTGATTCCACCTATGGACACTTCGATTGTGGAACTGCCTGTTACAAAGACGGAGTCCTTTCCACCAAACATGGAAAAATCCGAACGACTGCAAGCAAAGACCCAGCAACGCTTCCGTACAAAGAACTCAAGGTTGATGTTGTTCTTGAATGTACCGGGAGGTTCACCAAACGCGAGGATGCAGCATTGCACCTCAAAGCGGGTGCAAAGAAAGTCATTGTCTCGGCGCCCTGTAAAGATAAAGCGGATGTAACGCTTTGCATCGGGGTGAATGAGAACACCTATGATCCGGCGAAGCACCATGTCATCAGCAATGCTTCGTGCACGACCAACTGTCTCGCGCCGATGGCAAAGGTTCTGAATGATGCCTTCGGGATTGAGTACGGTCTTATGACGACCATCCACAGCTACACCAATGACCAGAATCTTCTTGATCTTCCGCATAAGGACCTCCGCCGCGCTCGCGCCGCAGCGATCAACATGGTGCCAACGAGTACGGGAGCAGCAAAGGCAATCGGCGAAGTGATTCCGGAGCTTGCGGGGAAATTGAATGGCGTAGCTATCCGCGTTCCGACGCCCACCGGAAGCATCACGGATCTTACGGTGATTGTGAAAAAGCAAACGACGGTTGAGGCGGTGAATGCTGCGTTTGAAAAAGCAGCCAACGGTCCTATGCAGGGAATTCTTGGCTATGAGACGCGCCCGCTGGTGCTGAGTGATTATGTGCAGGATCCGAGGAGCTCCATTATTGATGCGCCCCTGACGCAGGTGATGAATGGAACAATGGTGAAAGTATTTTCCTGGTATGACAACGAATGGGGATACAGCAACAGACTGGTGGAACTTGCTAAGTACGTTGGGGAGAAACTTTAGGCATAAAGCCCTCACCCAACCATCACATCTCCTCCATCCCCTGACCCCTTCCTCCACGGGAGGAAGGGGGAGCCCACTTTGAGAAAAAAGGGACCGGTCGCATTGGAAAAGCGCCGTCACGCATCCCGTGAGCAGGGCGCAAAAAAGCGCGCTG
>MFXW01000008.1 GCA_001787585.1 Candidatus Peribacteria bacterium RIFCSPHIGHO2_02_FULL_53_20 | reverse complement strand
CACACAGGGCGGTGAGAATATGGCGCAAACTCTGAGAAAATACACGGACGGAAGCTACGCCGGCCTCTTTGACAAACAAACGAACGTCGAGCTCAGCAATCAGATGATCGTCTTCCAGATCCGCGATCTCGAGGAACAACTTCGCCCAATTGCCATGTACGTGATCCTGAACTTCCTTTGGAACCGCATCCGCGCCGAGCTCAAGCGGCGCTTTCTTGTTATCGACGAGGCGTGGAACCTCCTGCAGCACGATGATTCCGCGCGCTTCCTCTACGGACTCATCAAACGCGCACGCAAATACTACCTCGGCGTCACCACGATCACCCAAGACGTAGAGGACTTTGTGAACTCGCCCTACGGAAAACCGATCATTACGAATGCCGCGCTGCAGATCCTGCTCAAGCAATCGGCATCTGCAGTCGATAACCTCCAGAAGCTGTTCTACCTTACCGATGGAGAGAAATACCTGCTCATGAACTCCGATGTGGGACAAGGACTCTTCTTTGCCGGCAACAAGCACGTGGCAATCCAGATCGTTGCCAGCCCCGAGGAGCAACGCATCATCACGACAAAACCCGAGGAAGTGCTCGCGCTGAAGGCAGGAAAGAAATCGAGACTTGCAGCAGAGGAACTCGTGACCAAGCAGCAGAAGGAGCGCACCGACCTCTTCGGAGGTTTCATGACGGCGAAGGACAAGCCCGCAGCAACGGCTGCAGAGATCAGCCCGGCGGCGGAGACGCTGGAGCCAGAAAAGAAGCCACCGGTGGAAACGGAAGAAAAGAAATAGGAAAGATGCATTTCCGCTTTCGCCCCCACCCCTATCCCCTCCCCCACAGGGGGAGGGGGAGCCCGCTTTATTCTCGTATAACAGAGCTTCCTTCCCCCGCCTGCCCCTCGAAGCCTTGGCGAAGTGGGGTGGGGGAAGGACCGAGGATGGGGGTCACCGCAGCGCCCCTTTCCCCTGCTCCTCCTCCGTCTGCTCCACCTTCCACCGGATCTCCGGTTGCAGTTTTCCAGGAAGTGCGAATCCCGCGGCCTTCTTGTGACCTCCACCACTGAATTTTGCCGCCATCACGGAAACATCGACGTCGTCGCGGAGCGTCCGGAGCGATCCCTTCACCGTGCCACCTCTTTCGGAGAGGATGAGCGAGAACCGCATGCCAGGAACGGCGTTGACGTAATCGATTGCACCGGTCAATTCTGAGTAATCCGCACCGGAAGCACGGAAATCCCCTTCGGTCACCGCAGAAATAGCGCCGCCTTCGCCGACGAGGGAAATCTTTTCGAGAACACGACCCCAGAGCTTAAGCGTGCTTAATTTTGCTGTACGGAAGACCGCCGTAACGATCTCGTGACGCCGCGCGCCCGCCCGGAGCAAGCGTGCAACGGTCCGGTAGACCGCCGCAGTCGTATTGCTGTGCAGGAGCCCTCCGGTATCGGTAAATACCCCTGTCAGGAGGCACGTGGCGATGTCGCTTGTGAGACTCCATCCCACGGTATCCGCAAACGCCACGACGATTTCACAGGTCGAAGCGGCTTCCGGAAACACAAAATTCACAGTTGCGAAATCAGGATTGCGGTGATGGTGATCGAACTGGATGGTCGGCATAGAACCGTCGAAGAGCATGGGGTGCGTCTCATGCATTTCCGTGAGCTTGGGTTCACCGCAGTCGAGGATGATCACTACGTCCCCCGGGATGTATGCGTAATCGTGACGGATACGGAGCGCCCCCGGCAAAAACCGGCACGTTGCGGGCGCGGGATCTCTGCACTGGAACAGAATCGTTTTTTCGGGATATGTTTCCTCAAGAAGAAGTACCATGCCGAGCAACGATCCAATCGCATCACCATCAGGATTCCGGTGGCAAATGCAGACGATGCGTGGCGCGGATCGGATGATCTCCTGTGCACGCCGTATATTCTCGATCGGAATCATCATAGGAAAGGGATCAATTCTAAAACAGAAAACATATGCGGCAACGATGTCGTGTTGCAAGAAACACGAGCCTGCGCTGCAACAGTGAAATGACGAGCGAACTTCTCACCGCCTATTGCTCTCCTTCCGCTTGCAGAATTTTTTCTATCCTGCTTCCCTGCTCACTCAAGAAATCTGCTTCGAAACGCAATTCAGGAAGGCGATGCATATGCAGAGCCTTTAATGCGTGACGCATTTCCCCTTTTCGCTCTTCCATATACGCGAGAGCCACAGTGTGCTCACGCAGCGCGCTCACACGAACGACAATGACACTTGAATCGGGGCTTACTTCCACTGCGGTAATGGTCACGATGCCGCATGCGGGCGGACACGCACGGAGAACCGGTGCAATGAGTTTGCGGACTTCGGAGGCCAGCATGGCAGGGCGGCGGAGCATACGGAGGAACGATAGCAGATGTATATGTGGAGGTAAGAAAGGTTGCGGAGTTTGCGGAGTCCCCTCAGCATCACCTCTCCGCAACCTTCGCAAACTTCGCAACCTCCGCAAACTCTCTACCCGTGTACAATGCCATGGAATGCTCAAACCACCACTCCACATCCTCTTCGCCGGCACTCCCGCCTTCGCCATTCCCTCGCTCGAAGCACTCGCGAAGAATCCCGCCTTTTCTGTTGATCTCGTGATCACCCAACCCGATAAGCCCGTCGGTCGGAAAGGAACGATTACACCACCTCCAGTAAAAATTACCGCCAAACGACTGAACATTCCCATCTGGCAACCGAACGATATCAATGCACAGCCACTCCCCACTCCCGACTCCCCACTCCCGACTCCCGACTACCTCGTCGTCATCGCCTACGGTCAGATCCTCTCGGAAACAATTCTCGCTCTTCCCAAGATCGCACCGGTCAACGTCCACGCCTCTCTCCTCCCCCGCTGGCGCGGCGCTTCCCCCATTCAGAACTCGATTCTTGCGGGAGACGAAGAAACCGGCGTCACCGTCCAGCGCATGGTGAAAGAGCTCGATGTCGGACCAATTCTTTCACAAGAGAAAACAAGAATCGGACCACGGGAAACTTTCACAGAATTGCACAATCGTCTTTCGATCATGGGTGTCGATCTCCTAGTCCAAACACTTCTTTCCGAACCCGAACCCAAATCCCAACCCGCCTCCGGCATTACCCTCTGCAAAAAACTCACCCGCTCAAGCGGCATCGTGGATCCAAAGACCATGACCGCGGAAGAAATCGACCGGCGCGTTCGCGCTCTGAATCCCTGGCCCGGAGTTACGCTGTCTTTCGACAATGATTCTTCCCTCAAAATCCTTGTCACGGATCTGCAGCCTACCTCCTGCACTGCTGCTCTTTCATGCAAAGATCAAACAACGTTGTATCTCATGAGCGTCCAGCCCTCGGGAGGAAAACCGATGACGGGAGAAGAATGGATGCGCGGACAACGATAAAGAGGCAAACTATCTTCCCATGCGCATTCTCGCCATTCTCCTCCTCGCGCTCCCCCTCGCTCTTGCCGGTCCCACAATTCCCGGTGACACGGACGGCGATGGACTGAGCGATGTCGCAGAGGACATCAACGGCAATAACCGCATGGACGGAAACGAAACCGACAAAATGAATGCCGATACCGACCGCGGCGGAGAAGCCGACGGTGCCGAGGTAAAAGGGGGCAGAAATCCCTTCCTGCAAAGCGATGATCTCACGTGGGACAAAGACGATGACGGGCTCACCAACGGCGAAGAGCATGAGAAGCACACGAATCCCTCACGCGCAGACACGGACAATGACGGCGTGAATGACCACGACGACCCGTTCCCGCTGGATGGGCGCTACAAAACCGATACGGACAAAGACGGTATCCCCGACGAATACGAACAATTGCACACCCAGAATCCGGTCATTGCTGATGCGACGGAGGACAAGGATGAAGACGGTCTCACCAATACCGAGGAATTTCAGAAACAGACGGAACCGGAGAAAGCCGATACCGATCTCGACGGGGTCACGGACGGTGAAGAGGTTGCGGAGGAAACCGATCCCACAGCCGCTCCGTGCCTGCGCCTTGCACCGACGGCTCCGACGCCCTTTCCCGATGCCAAAGGTCATTGGGCAATGCGTCATATCGAACTGCTCCATCGCACGCAGACAACACAGGACGGCAAGCCCATTGTAGAAGGCTATCTCTTCTCTGGCGCGCGCTATTTCCTGCCGGACCGCGAGATCTCTCGGTATGAGCTTCTGAAAATCACCCTGATGTCGACCTGCGCGCCGTGGAACGCCGAGGGTATGCCCGTTCCGCGTTCCTTTACAGATGTCTCGCCGTTCATCCCCGTCGACGCTTCGGACGATGATCGGCTCCGCGCCCGCGTCATCTACACCGGACTTGTTCGCGGTATCGTCGAAGGATACCCCGAAGGAGATTTCCGTCCGGACATCGTCGTGAACCGCGCGGAGGCAGTTGCCATGCTCATACGAGCAACAGGAATGAAATCGGATATTTCGGAAGACGCTCTCCCCTTCTCGGATATTCCGGACACCGCGTGGTACAGAGATATCCTCCGCACCGCCGTAGCCGGAAACATCATCGAGGGCTACGCCGATCGTACCTTCCGCGCGGGAGACCCGATCACGCGGGCAGAAGCGGCAAAGATCGTGGCGCTGCTGATGGAAGGGAATGCTTCTGTGAACAAGAATTTGAACGTTCAACCGTAACAAACAGCATGTCACCCTGAGTAGCCGCGCCGGTCGTGCTTCGATACGCCCTCGCTAACGCTCGGGCTACTCAGCATGACACAGCGCGGCGTATCGAAGGGGACATGCTGCAATGAACATGTCATGGTAAGCGTAGTCGAACCATGACATGTTCATCGCGTTGTGCCCTTAAGAAAGTTTGGTCTGCATCTCCTGCAGCGCCTCCACAAACTTCGGAAGATCCTCCGCATCGAACATGATCGTGGTCTTCTGTCCGCCGCGGGACTTCTCGGAAACCTTGAAGAACTTGCCGTTGCCACTCTGCTTTAAGTCGATATAGAACGTGCGCTGGCGACCATGAATCGTGATGGAGTGGATCTCGTCGGCAAATCGTCCGCCGGCTCCACCGCCGGGGGCACGAGCAGCGCGTGGTGCTGCGGGCGCGGGATTGTCATCGCCGAATCCGCCACTGGTGCCAGTGAGTTCAGACATGGGGTCGAACATAGGAATCTGGGAAAAAGAGATAGAAGGCTCCCCTCGCCGCCGCTCCACCGTCTTCGGTGCCGCTATCAGCTTGGAAGCAAAACCAGTGTAGCAAAAATGCTTTGATATTCAAAGGAACCGCAGCTAGAAAAGCTGCTCCCGATATGCTTGTAACCGAGAAATAGGGAGCAGGCTTTCTGCCTGCGGTTGAGTCGTTATTCCAATGGCGCAAAAAGAATCTCCGGCTTCCCGATCGTCTTCCAACCTTTTGCTCCCCCGAATTCCCGCATCGCTTCGGTTATCACAAAATCCTTTTGCAGCATTTCTCCTGCGTACGGCACGCCGAGCTGCGCGGTCATCTTCTGCGCAGTTTCCGGAAGGAACGGAAGGAGCAGGAGCGCTGCATGCCGCAGAGACTCTGCAAAGCGTCCGAGCATCTCTCCCTTCTCTTGACCCTTGAGTGTCCAAGGCTTTGCCACATCGATGCCTCCATTCAACGTCTGGATGAGCTCAAATGCCTGCGCAATCCCCAGATGCGTCTCCATACGATCCATCGACGCTGCATACCGCTCCCAACCGAGCGCGGCCTGCTTCGAATCTTTGGAGTGATCCTTGGGCAACACAATATCCCCTCCTTCTTTCTGCAGGAGAATCAAGACGCGATTGAGGAGATTCCCCAGCTGATTCCGGAGCTTGCTATCGTAGAGTTCCTCAATGCGTTTCCAGGAGAAATCCCCGTCATTCCCTACAGGCACTTCGTGGCTGAGGTAGAACCGCAGCGGATCAGGATTGCCACCGAACTTTTGTAGCACGTCATCGGGAACTACGACATTTCCCGTACTCTTACTCATTTTTTGTCCTTCGCTCGTGAGAAATCCGTGGATAAGAAGCTGATCGGGTATACGGACTCCAGAGTGCTTCAACATTGCAGGCCAGATGAGTGCATGGAAACGCGCAATATCTTTGCCAATCACATGAGTAACCGTGGCGTCATCCCAGTATTCTTTCTTCTCATGATCGGTGAAGTATCCAAGTCCTGAGATGTAGTTCGTCAGTGCATCGCACCACACGTACATCGTCTGCCCTTCATCGCCGGGAACGGGAATGCCCCATGCGAGAGAGCTTTTCGGACGCGAGAACGAGACATCTTCCAACCCCTGATCGATCAGAGAAAGCGTTTCCTTTCCGCGGAATTCCGGAATGATCCGGTATTCCTTTTGCAATAATTTTTTCAACCATGCCGTTTCTTTGCTGAGCACAAAAAACCAGTTTTCCTCTTTCACTTCTTCGGGTGCTTTCTTGTGGTTTTCACAGAGCCCGTCCACGAGATCTTTCTTTGTGAGAAACCGCTCGCATCCCGAGCAATAGAGCCCCGTGTATGTACGCTTTTCAAGCACACCAGCCTTCTGCAAACGCTTCCAGAGTTCGATGACCGTAGGCCAGTGCTTCTTTTGGTCACTCGTGCGGATGAAGATATCGCTCGAGATGCCAAGACGGCGGTACAGATCCTCAAAAAGCGGCACGTTGCGGTCGACGAGTTCCTTTGGCGTGATCTGCTCTTTGTCCGCCGTCTGCTGAATCTTGATGCCGTGCTCATCAGTCCCGATCTGAAAGCGCACCTCGTCACCCCTCAGGCGCATCCACCGTGCACACACGTCAGCGAGAACTTTCTCCAATACATGACCCATGTGCGGAGCAGCATTGGGATAGTCGATTGCCGTGGTGATGTACTGCCTTGGCATCAGAAGAAAGATACAAGAACCAAGAAACAAAGAAAGTACCAGCCATGAACAAATCGCAAAGACATCCAATCAAATAAGTGCGCGAAGGCAAGCTTCGCTTGCCTGGAGCGCCACTTCTTAGGGAAAGGAGGGTTCATGGGAGGAAAACCGTAGGTTTTCCTTCCATGCCGTTAAGGGCATCCCGGTCCGCCTCCCGATCCACACACTGGGAAATTCACCGGATCAATGAAGCTATCGGCGAAATGCACGATGGAGCCGGCCAGCAGTGCCAGTACCATCCCGACGAGCGCTCCGATGATGATCTTCTTACCGTTTTCCTTGTTTCCTTCATCCCAAGCAGTGCCCTGCATTGTGCTTGCTCCCCAGATAAACGCGATGATGCTGGCACCGGCGATAAATTTCCAGACGAAGTTGTACCATCCGTTTGCAAGCGCATTGAGAAAATTGTTCCCGAGACTGAGACCGGTTCCGGCAACCGGATCGCGGAATTTATCCCAGCGGCTATCCCACGCGATCGCGAGGGCGTGGGAAGGAAGAAGAGCCAGAAAAAGGAATATGCGTAGCATCATGGGGTTCCGAGAATGTTGAACGTTGCGGTGGCAAGGGCACGCGCAAGATTGATAATCAAGGCTCCGGCGATGGCGAATCCTATGGCGTGTTTCGCCTGGGTGAATTCCTCCTGCTTGCCGCGTCCGATGATGGCGCGGACGCCTGCCGCCATGATGATGATCACAAAGAATACGTTGAGCAGCCCGAGAATGGAATTCACAATCATCTCCATGAGCTTCAGAAGCGGCGCGGTGCCTATAGCCATGCTTGCCTGACCGAGGATGTAGTTCACGATCATCTGTGACCCGAGCACGAGCCCGAACCCCACGAGCGCCCACGTAACACTCGTTCTGCCGCGCGTGAATTTTCCTTCATCTCCGAATGAGAGGAGCATCTGGAATCCTCCGATGACCGTGTAAATCACCGCAAGCGCTCCACCACCCACTGCAAGGAACGTCGCAATGCTATTGATGGCGATCCTCGCAAGATTCTCGACACCGGCTGTGGATGTGCCACACTGCGCGCCCCCGAGAAACGTGCAGGGATCGGCGCCAGGAAAAGGGGCAGCCTCTGCTGCGATCATCGGGAGAACACCAAGGACGACGCCGAAGAGAGCAAAAAGATATTTCATTGCAGGAAAAAGTTGGCGTTGAGCACCGAAAGAATGAATCCGAAAAGGAAGAGCATCAGCAGACCGATGATGGCAGCGACAGCATGCTCTTTCGCCTGCGTCCGCTTTCCCTGATCGTTTCCGGAAACCATGATCATGATGCCGGAAAAGACCAGCCACAGCATGACCATGCCAACGGCAACTTCCTGAAGCCAGCCAAGGGATTCTGTGATGTAGGCAAAGACTGCATTTCCGTTTGCAGAAATGCTTGGAGAACTGCCAAGTGGCGCAAGTAGTGTTACGTCGCCCTTCTGCTGCGACGGCGCGACTGCAGGTTGCGCAAAAGCCGCAATGGGGGCGAGGAGGAAGATTGCCGCACGAAGGAAGCGTTGAAACATCAAAGTATTGTACCAGATTTTCGATCCTTTGAGAATTTGCTGATTTATCAATATTATTGTATAATAATAACAAATGCACACCCACCGCATCCTGCTGCTAAATCTGGGCTACGAGACGGGTCTCGATGGCTCTCTGAAGGGCTATCTGACGCAGTCCTGGCGGTATCTGCATACTCCAGAAAACGTCCTGATGAGTATCCGCGAGGGATTCCAGACGCTCATTGCACAAGTACAACCGGATATCTGCTGCGTACTCGAGATGCACCACGACCCTGCACTCCTCAAAACCTTCGCCGCCTACCAGTGCCGCCACATCGATCCGAAGTACGGCAACGGCTCTGTACTCAAACGACTCCCCTTCTTCCGCGATAACTGTAACGGCATTTTTGCGATGGATCGCCTGCCCTGCGTAGCGCGGCAGTTTAAGCACGGTACAAAAAAGCTTCTCTATGATGTAAAGGTCGGCAACGATTTTTCTCTGCTCGTCAGCCACTTTTCACTCCACGCCTCCGTGCGCCAGCAACAGTTTCACGAAATTGCGGAACTGGTTGCCGACCGTAGACACACCGTCGTCTGCGGCGACTTCAATGACTTCGGTGGATCCAAGGAATTGAACGGACTGCTCAAGGAAACAACCCTCCGCATCGTCCGTCCTCCGCACAATGAAACTTTTCCTGCGTGTCATCCCCGCCGTCCGCTCGACCTCTTCCTCTGCTCAAAAGATATCAAGCACGTACACACCGAAGTGCTGAAGGATGTGCATCTCTCGGATCATTTGCCGGTGCTGCTGACGGTGACGGTGTAAATCCAGCCGAATCATCTTGTCTTCTTTCAACTGGGTTCTATGATACGGAACCTATGGACGATACCACTCCAGCGACAAAGAGCGATCTGCAAAAGCTTGAGCAAAGGCTTGAGCAGTCCATGGACAGAAGATTCACGAGAATCCACGAAGATATCGACCGCGTACTGAGCATCCTCGTGAAGGTCAAGAATAAGACCGATGATCACGAACAGCGCATCGGGATTTTGGAAGAAGCCGTGGTGTGATACGCAAGTGTTGAAATTATTCGATAATTTCCATGCTCACTATGAACAAACACACGATGACATCTTTGGAGGAAGTGGAAGACGTCTTTTTTTCCGCGATTGCAGAAGAGCGCATGAAGAAGGGAGGCAAGTATATTTCCCATGAGCGATTCTGGAAGATGGTCTGCAGGGAAGAAATCCTGTAAACCAAATAGGATTCTTGCATTAACGCCCCACGCTCCCTAGGATTTCTTCTGCTTGCGGATGTAGCTCCCGCCTTCGTCCCGCTGATACGGGACTACGGACGGGCAGGTCGGAATTTGGCCGACTTGATGCTATTCTTTCTCAACACCTTGCGGATGTAGCTCAGTTGGCTAGAGCGGCGCCTTGCCAAGGCGCAGGTCGCGGGTTCGAACCCCGTCATCCGCTCCACACTTTCGTAGAAGAGAAACCTACGGTTTCTCTCCCACGGACCCTCTTTTCCCCAAGAAGTCTGCCTCCAGGCAAGCAAAGCTTGCCTTCGGCATTTTTTTGATGGGATGCATTTGATATATGATCGAAGCGTTCTTTAGTAAAAAGTCTCTGCAAGTTCATGCGGGATTAGTACAGTGGTAGTACGCGAGCTTCCCAAGCTTGAGACGCGGGTTCGATTCCCGTATCCCGCTCCAACCTGCGCAGCAGGTTGCCGGCCGAAGCTCGCTCGGAAGCGAGCGTAGGCTGGCTGTTCACCATGCACCTGCTGCTTCGGTTGGCAGGCCATCTATGATACGATTATCTGCTATGTGGCATTACGTTTACATACTGAGAAATGAAACGGGGAAGCAATATGTTGGTCAGACTGCAGATGTAGATGCACGGCTTAAAGAACATAACGAAGGTTCTGTTGCGGCAACCAAAGGATTACGACCATGGCGCATCGAATGGTTTTGCGCTTTCAAAGAAAAGAGGGGGGCAATTGAGTTTGAAAAGTACCTTAAATCAGGCTCAGGTTCTTCAATACGCTTTCGACATATT
Organism: Candidatus Peribacteria bacterium RIFCSPHIGHO2_02_FULL_53_20; assembly: GCA_001787585.1. Taxonomy (GTDB): domain Bacteria; phylum Patescibacteriota; class Gracilibacteria; order Peribacterales; family Peribacteraceae; genus 2-12-FULL-55-11. The sequence goes on along the minus strand of MFXW01000008.1, from coordinate 426 downwards.
GCACCGAAGTAGTCTGTGAAACTAAAAATACCTTTGATACACAGGTATGTTATTTTTGAAGTTTTCAATTTGCTTTGAGAGCCTTAATAACAAAAATGCCTGATCACTTGAAGCAGCATTAATAATTGATCCAGCAAGACTCTTGCGAATCTCTTTTTGTGCTAATTCCAAACAGTATTGATATGACGGAATCGGTGTGATCACATCAACAATTGCCCCGCCTACAAAAGCATAGAGAACAACACCTAACGCCCACATCCAACCAAATGCTACAAAGATAAGAAAAAAAGCTGCAATAAGTAACAACGTACTCAGCCAGCCAAGTGCACCTAGCCATGTCGGGGTCATGAAACTCTGCAATTTATTAGTTTTTGGGGCTGACATAGGACAGCTTAATACGATTTCATGATTTTCCGCAAAGACTTG
>MFXW01000007.1:3225-14564 GCA_001787585.1 Candidatus Peribacteria bacterium RIFCSPHIGHO2_02_FULL_53_20 | reverse complement strand
CGGCGTGTTCACTCTGAAGCCGGAGAATGCCAAGGAATATCTCTTCATCGCGACGAGCACAGGAGTCGCGCCGTTTCGCGGGCAGATCATCGATGCACTGCAGTCCGGTGACATGCGCCGAATGGATCTCATCTTTGGCGTTCGCAGTGAAGAAGATCTGTTCTGGGTGGAGGAACTTCAAAAGCTCTCGACGCAGCATCCGCAATTTTCGCTCCATTGCTCGCTCAGCGTGGGTTCTTCTGCGTGGACTGGTCATCGCGGTCGTGTGCAGACCGTCACCAAATCTGCCGTTCCCGATGCCGCCATGCGGCAGGTCTATATCTGCGGCAGCCCCGCAATGACGATGGAGATGAAGAAAATGTGCATGGAGGTGTGGAAAATCGATCGGAAAGATCTGCATGTGGAGGGGTATATCTAGCAGTGGGTTTCTTGGGTTCATAGGGTTTGTTGGGTTGGTTGGGTTTGTGCATGCTCAACCCAAAAAACCCAATCAACCTCATAAACCCAAAAAACCCAAAATTTCTTTCATTTCATAACATTCCAAACAAGTCATCCTTGGGGGCGATTCCCGGCACCCACCCTTCAAAATTTGAAAATGGAATTCCATGGTTCCGAATGATCATCGCAGGTACAGATTCCCCGGCGTTGCCCATGAGCATGTTTGCGGCGGTTGCCAGTTGATCCGCAACGGCCTCCTGCGTCAACCGGAGATCTTTGCCGAAGAGATCTTTCATTCCGATCAGTGAACGCAGTGGATCGAAGCCGCTGACGGTCAGGGCGAGAGCTGTCACGCCGAGACGACGGGGACGGCAGGTGGAGTCGGTGAGAAGGACGGCGGTATGCAGTTGCTTATGCAATAGTTGCACACTTCTCACCGGGTCTATCGGCCATCCTATGCAACATCCGCTCTGCACATTGCTTTCATCGAGCCCGGCATTTGCGGCAAGCAGCACGCCCTCTGGAAATCCGCCGGGTTTCAGTTCGGTGAGCATCGCCTGCGGGCAGCCCGGCAGAATTGTTCCGTTCATGCGAGCGGTTTCCTCGAGAATCGCCTGACGGAATTCCGGTGATCCGCCGCAGCGGGCAGCCCATGCGTGCGCCTCGGGCGTCGGTCGGATGTTTTTGTAGTCGATGCGTCTGCCTTCGACAGTAGCGACCGCCTTTGAGGAAACAGCGACAATATCGTCCGATTGGATTGTTCCGTATTTCAAGAGGATGGCTGCGAGGTCGTCGCCGGGACGCAGGATGGGGGTTTGGATTGGCAGAAGTTCCACAGGATCATTGTAGAGACGTGCCGTTGGCACGTCTCAAATATGATCACCAAATCTCCGCCTCTTTTCCCTGTACCAAAATCATGTCCCGTTCCACGGTATCCTTCTCCAGATCCACCCGTGAGAGACGTACCTTGAGCAGAGCAGTCGACGGATGATGCAGTGTCAGATGTGCAGGTGTTTCAGGAACGTTCATCGAGAGCGTTGCCCCCGGGGGCAGTGTCCAGCGAATATAACCGAGGCCCGTTTCGGTTGGTGCTGTGTCCTCCAGCCGTGCGCGGCGCACTTCGCGGCGCTCCCAAGAATCGGGAAGGCTGAGAAGGAGAGTGGCTCCTCCTTCGTTGATGCAGTCGATGATCGCGCTTCCCTGAAGTGTACTGATGTCGAGTGCGAGCGCGGCAGACGCATCATGCTCAACGGCGATGGATACCCTGCCCTCCGTCTGCCATTCGAGAATCGTCGCCTTCAGAGGGCCGTTACTCAGCGCGGTGACACCGATGAATACCGCCAATGCGATGACCGCATGGATACCGAGGTGTTGCCGAGGAGCGGGGAGGGAATCCAAGGAGAAGACAAAGATCGGTGGACAGTGTACTCCTTGTAAGGAGACCAAAGAAACCAAGGAGACCAAGGAACCGATTCCACACGAGATAAGAGTCTTTTCCTTGGTCTCCTTGGTTTCACCGGTTTCCTTCCTCTTTTTATTTTTCTGCAAGCCCATTTATGGTATAATTATTTCAATGGAGCTCGACCCGCACACCCTGCAGCAAATCATCCAGCGGATCTATCAGCAAATGCGCTGTCCGCAATGCGGTAATCGGGTGCCGGTCGATTTCTCTGCCGTCCGCGTTGTAGCTGCGGGCTCATTGCTTCTGCAGCTCAAGTGCGAGGATTGTAATGCGTTCATCGTCCTGCATGCGTCGATCCAGGGAATGCCGAAAGTTGAAATGGAAGAGCAGAAGTCGGGCATCGTGAATGCTTCCTCCACGCTCCAGCTTTCGGGTCAGGAAATGGGCATGCTCCATCAGGCGCTTCAGGAATCAGAGGGATCGTTTGAGAAACTCTTTGCGAAGTACGGGGCGACGGAGAAGAAGGACAAATAAAGTTTCGGGTTGCGCGTTACGGGTTATAGAATGGAAGCATGATGAGGATTGTTCAGCGATTGCGTATACCTGTTCTTGCAATGCTGTGCATGGCAATTCTCAGTTCTTGCGGTGGATCATCTTCCGATGTGCAGACAGGAAGTGGAGGAGTCACTGTAAATATCCAGGCGATTCTTCGCGGATTTGCAGATGCAGGGACGGTCGTGTCAGCTTCGGTTCGTACGCTTTGGTCAGATGCCCAGAAGCGCGCTGCGAATATTGCGGAGGGAACGGAGAAGATCAAAGAGGGAAAGGAGCAGGTGGAGCGGGGGGTGCGGGGGGAGTGATGTGAATATCCAGATATTTTTTAAGAATTTTCTTGCGTTCGATTATTTCACCATTACAATGAGCGTACTTCACCGAAGTTTTTCCCCCGTTTCAGACGAACGGCGCGGAAAGGCTGCGGTGTTTCGTGTGTGGATATATGCACGTTGTTGTAGAGACGGCACGGTGTGCCGTCTCACGGGAGACGCAACAACGTTGCGTCTCTACGGAGCCACATTTCCCCACAATTACCCTTTCCTTCTTTATTCCCATGCCGCCCCCCGCACACAAGTCCGCAGCAACCGATAGTTTCGATGCAGTGTCCCTGTCTGTTGCTTCCCCGGAAGATATCCTCGGATGGTCCCGCGGAGAAATCACGAAGCCCGAAACCGTGAACTACCGCACGCAGAGGGCAGAGCCGGATGGTCTCTTCTGCGAGCGCATTTTCGGACCCACGAAAAACTTCCAGTGCTTCTGTGGCAAATACAAGGGAGTGCGGTACGCGGGAGTGGTCTGCGAGAAGTGCGGAGTAGAAGTGACGCGCAGCATTGTGCGCCGCGAGCGGATGGGGCACATCAATCTGGCCGTCCCGGTTACACATATCTGGTTTCTGAGAAGCTCCCCGTCCCGTTTGGGACTGCTTCTGGATCTCCCGATCAAGACACTCGAGCAGATCGTGTACTTCGCAGCGTACATCGTGATTGCGGTCGACGAAGAGGCGAAGAAGCTCGGAGAAAGTGAATTGAATGAAGGTTTCGAGAAGCGCAAAAACCAGGTGAAACGCGAATATGAGGATGCCAAGAAAGGATTGCAGGAAAGCAATGCCACACGCGCACAGCTCGACGCGCTCGACAAAGAATTTGCCGACAAATTGGAATCCCTGAAAAACAATCACCGCGACGCGGGTGATGATCTGAGTAATCTTGCCGTAGGTACGGTGCTCTCCGAGCTCAAGTTCCGTGAAATGAACATGAAGTTCGGTCATGTGTTTCGCGCTGGCACCGGTGCCGAGTCGCTTCGCGAAATCGTCATGAACATCAACCTTGATCAGCTCGTCTTGCACCTCGAGAAAGAGCGTGAGAAGAGCAGCGGGCAAAAACTCAAGAAGATCATGAAGAGGATCAAGCTCGTAAGCTCTCTCAAGAAAGCCGGCATCAAGGCCGAGTGGACGATCCTCACGCGCCTCGCCGTGATTCCACCGGATCTGCGCCCGATGGTGCAGCTCGATGGCGGACGGTTCGCCGCATCTGACTTGAATGATCTCTACCGCCGCGTCATCAACCGCAACAACCGCTTAAAGAAGCTCATGAGCATCGGCGCTCCGGAAGTCATCTGCCGCAATGAAAAACGCATGCTGCAGGAGGCGGTGGATACCCTCCTCAATAACTCCGCAAGAGCAGGAAAGACGCTTTTCACCGCAGGCGATCGTCGAAAATTACGGTCATTGTCCGATATGTTGAAAGGCAAGCAGGGTCGCTTCCGTCAGAACCTTCTCGGAAAGCGCGTCGACTACTCGGGTCGTTCCGTCATCGTTGTCGGTCCGCATCTCCGCTTGAACCAATGCGGATTGCCGAAGGAAATGGCGATGAAGCTTTTTAAGCCGTTCGTCATCGGTCGCCTCATCCGCGATGAGCAGGCACACAACGTGAAAGGCGCTGAGCGTATTGTCCAAGATGGTGGCAAGGAAGTGTGGGATATCCTCGAGGAAGTCATCCAGAACAAGTACGTGCTCCTCAATCGCGCTCCGACGCTCCACCGCCTCGGTATTCAGGCCTTCAATCCGCTCCTTATTGAAGGACTTGCAATCCAGCTCCACCCGTTGGTGTGTGCTGCATTCAATGCCGACTTCGATGGAGACCAGATGGCCGTGCACGTTCCGCTCTCGGACAAAGCGCAGAAGGAAGCGAAGGAACTGATGGCCGCAAACAACAACGTCCTTAAACCCTCTGCCGGAGAACCGGTGATCAACCCGGTCCAAGACATGGTGCTCGGATGCTACTTTCTCACCCAGATCCACGAGGGTCGGCCCGGACAGGGCATGGTCTTCAGCAGTCCCGGAGAGGCATCGCTTGCCTACGACAACGGATTCATTGATCTGCAGTCTCGGATCCTGGTGCGCTACACGTATCCGGATGGTAAACGCGAAATGGTTGAAACGTCGGTCGGCCGCCTGAAATTCCAGGAGATCGTTCCGCCGGCACTAGGCTTTCTTAATCAGACGATGAAAAAGAAGAACTTGAGCGACATTATTGCTCGCTCCCTTGATATCGTTGGACGCGAGGAGACGGTCGCACTTGCCGATCGTATCAAGGACATCGGTTTCCACTACGCCACGAAGTCGGGGATTTCGATCTCCCAATCCGATATCCGCATTCCCAAGGAGCGCGATGCGATCGTCGCTGCAGCAGGCGAAAACGTCCGGATCATCAACAATTACTTCTGGAAAGGTCTCATCACCGCTGATGAACGCTACAGCCACGCCATTCGCATCTGGTCGAAAGCCAAAAACGATGTCAGTGCGGTGATGGTCACCGACTTCCTCACGGTCCCCGAAAACCCGATCACCTACGTGATCGATTCCGGCGCGCGTGGAAACTGGGGACAAGTCACGCAGCTGGCAGGTATGAAAGGACTCGTCGCAAATCCCTCCGGACGCACCATCGAGCTTCCGATCCAAAGTAACCTCAAAGACGGTTTCTCCGTGCTGGAGTTCTTCATCGCGACCCACGGTGGACGCAAAGGAAAGTCCGATACCGCTCTCAAGACCGCTGAAGCCGGTTACCTCACACGCCGTCTCGTGGACGCCGTCCAGGATATCGTCATTCGCGAGGATGACTGCGGTAGCAAGAAGTTCCACTTAGTCACCCGCAGCGATAGCGAAAAAATTGGTGAGAAGTTTGAGGTTCGCATCTTCGGACGCAGGCTCGCTGAGGATTTGGAAGTCGGTGGGGAGACGATCGCCAAAAGGAATGACGAGATCGATGCCGCAATCATGGAGCGTATCAAGGAAAAGAAGGTCGAAGGCGTTGCGCTTCGGTCCGTGATGACGTGTAAAACTCTCCGGGGCATCTGTCAGAAATGCTACGGTCGCGATCTTGGTGATAACAAGCCTGTGATGATCGGTACGCCGGTCGGCATCATCGCTGCGCAGAGTATCGGAGAACCCGGAACGCAGCTCACCATGCGTACCTTTCACATGGGAGGAGTTGCTGAAGGAGGGGACATTACCCAAGGTCTTACCCGTGTTGAAGAACTCTTTGAAGCGCGTACTCCGCGCACTCCCGCTATTCTCAGTGATATTGCTGGCACCGTGAAAGTGTCCCATGCAAGCGGACGCACTGTTGCTCATGTCGTTGCCGAGGAACGCGGCGAAGACCGTTACCTCATCCCCGCAGGATACAAAATCACGGTCAAGAAAGGACAGGAGGTCCGTGAGCGCACGGTGATTGCGAAATCCTCTACGGACAAGTCGACCGTGAAGGCGCTCATCGCTGGTGCTGTCACTGCAGCGGAAGGTGGCGAAGTCCGTATTCGTCATGAACAGATTCAGGAACGCGATTACGAGTTCACCTCCCGTGAAACAGTTCTCGTGAAGAATGGTGACAACGTGGAGGCGGGTCAGCCCCTCAACGCCGGTCACTTCAATCTCCATGAGCTCCTCGAGAAAAAAGGCGCGTACTCCGTGCAGAATTACATCATCCAGGAAGTCCAGCATATCTACTCCTCGCAGGGGCAGACGATCAATGACAAGCACCTGGAGATCATCGTCCGCAAGATGTTCAGTAAAGTCCGTATCATCGATGCCGGCGGCACCACTCTTCTGCCAGGAGAGACCGCGGACATCGGTGAAGTGCTGCATCAGAACGACTCGCTCGGGAAGGGAAAGAAGGGAGCCACCTACGAGTCGCTCCTTCTGGGAATCACCCGTGCGGCGCTCGCGACCGACAGTTGGCTTGCCGGAGCATCCTTCCAGGAAACCATCCGCGTGCTCGTGGAAGCCGCTACGACCCGCAGAGTCGATGCGCTTCAGGGACTGAAGGAAAACGTCATCATCGGACGCCTCATTCCGACAGGCGAGGTCTATCGCCAGCGGTTTATATCGGAGGAAGCCGCAAAAGCGGAAAAAGCCGCGAAAGCCGATGCCGCCTAATCCTTCGACAAGATCAGGATAAGACCTTTTCTCTTTACTCTCGACCCCCTTCTCACTACCCTCTCCCCGCAATGCCAACCGTTAACCAGTTAATCCGCAAAGGTCGCAGCTCTAAGCGCCGCAAAAGCAAGGCTCCCGCGCTCCAGTACACCTGGAACGCGCTCAAGATGCGCGCGGTACCGCTTCCTAAAGGTGCGCCCTTCAAGCGTGGCGTCTGTATCAAAGTGACGACAATGACGCCGAAGAAACCAAACTCCGCTCTTCGGAAGATCGCCCGCGTGCGCCTCACGAACGGTCATGAAGTGAAGGCCTACATTATGGGAGAAGGTCACAACTTGCAGGAGCACTCGGTGGTCTTGGTCCGCGGAGGCCGTGTGAAAGACCTTCCAGGAGTCCGCTACCACATCGTCCGCGGTATTCTCGATACCGAAGGGGTTCGTGACCGCAAACAAGGAAGAAGCCGGTATGGTGCTAAAAAGCCGAAAGCTGCCTGATCTCTTATTTCCGAACCCGCCTGCCGGCCGTAGCTCCCAGAGGAGCGAAGGCTGGAACCCTACCCTCCTCACTTATGGCCAAGCCGATCAAAGCGTACATCCCCGAAGGTTCCGATCCCCAGATCGAGAAGTTCATCTGCTGCCTGATGCGCGAGGGAAAGAAGTCCATCGCGCGTGGAGTTTTTTGGGATGCCATGGAGATCATCAAGACCCGCACGAAAGATGCGCCGATGGAGGTCTTTAGCAAGGCTCTCTTAAATGTCACGCCGCTCGTTGAAGTCCGCCCCAAGCGCGTGGCTGGGGCCGTGTATCAAGTTCCCGTCGAAGTCACTCCCAAGCGCCAGACGGCGCTCTCCATCCGCTGGATTCTCGATGCCGCGCGTTCGCGCAAGGGCATTCCGATGGCACAGCGCCTCGCACTTGAATTGCTCGATGCCTCCGCTGATCAGGGTGCTGCGTTTAAAAAGAAGCAGGATGTGCTGAAGATGGCACAGGCAAATAAGGCGTTTGCACACTTGGCGAAGTAAATATGGCAAAAAAGGGACATAGAGAGATGGCAGAAGGACAAGGGCTTCAGATTGGGGCTAGTCCTGCAGCAGTGAAAAGAGCATTGAATCTCTTGGAAAAAGAGGCTGCTGGTAAGCCAGATCATCCAAAGTGGTCTCGGCTTGTGACTCATCGTAGGGTTGTAGATTTGCTGGATAGAGGAGTTTCTCTTGAAGATATACGCAAATGCAGTGAGCAAAATTTAGAAGGAATAGATGAAGTGTTAATAGTTGTTGATGATGTGAGCCTTTTCTTCTGTGAAAGTAATGAATCAAATCCAGCTCGTGCGATTATCCGTGAACAGTTACAAACAATATTGAATAGAAAATAGTATTGATACGTTTGGTAGCGAGTCATCAAGAAACTATTGGATCGTACGTTGGTGCATATTGTCGAATAGCTCTCCTCAAGCAACAAGTGATTGTTGCAAATGATTTTTTTGTAAAAAGGATTCAGTGGTCATTGGTTATTTCTCTTAAAATAAATGCCTTGAAAATATTTGGCTGTACGTTTGTACACCTCGACAATTTTTCTCTTGAGGCATAGCCTCGCGGTTCATGGTGCATGACCCAACAGCACCGGCAACCCAGGAAGATGTTCGTTTGCTCAGAGTCGATCTCCATGGTTTTGTTGATAATGTTTTGCAGCAGTTAGACGGTTTGTACGTTGTCATTTCTGATTTGAGGGGAGAGACATCTGACTTACGCGTTGGAATAGACGAAAAAATTTCAGCTTCCGAAGACCGTATGGTTCAGCAATTCCACGTCATTGCCGAGCAGATTCATCACGATGCCATCGGCGCGAACCGCGATGAAATCGAAGTGGTCAAAGACCGGGTGACCCGGCTGGAGCGCCATACCGGACTCGTAAAACGCTAAATTCCCCCTGTAAGAGCATTGCAAGGGCGTTTTCTCTTGCGTATAGTCTCTCGGAATTGGGTGCATGAGCATCCGCTTGTGCCTTCTTTTTCTAACTTTATCAGTTTCAGTCCCCATCCATCATGGACCTCAAAAACGTCAGAAATATCGGCATTATCGCCCATATCGACGCCGGAAAGACGACGACCTCCGAACGCATTCTTTTTTACACAGGAAAGAACTACAAAATCGGCGAAGTGCACGAAGGGGAGGCGACCATGGACTGGATGGAGCAGGAGCGCGAGCGGGGCATCACGATCACGGCGGCAGCGACCCAGTGCAACTGGCATGCGCAAAACGTCGATGGAAAAGAAATCGACTGCGTCATCAATCTCATCGATACTCCGGGGCACGTGGACTTTACGGCGGAAGTGGAGCGCAGTTTGCGCGTGCTCGACGGAGGATGCGTAGTGTTTGACGCGTCGCAGGGGGTAGAACCCCAGAGCGAAACCGTGTGGCGCCAGGCGGACAAGTACAACGTGCCGCGCCTTGCGTTCATCAACAAGATGGACAAGACCGGAGGAGATTTCTTCATGTCTCTGGCATCCATCCACGACCGCCTCAGTAAGAGTGCCGTGGCTATCCAACTCCCTATTGGCGCCGAAGATACTTTTAGCGGCATCGTCGATCTCATTGCTAAAAAGGCCTATCGTTTCGAAGGTGTACACGGTGAAAAGCGTATCGACATCGAGATTCCAGCCGAAATGATTCCAGACGTAAACGAATACCGTGCTGTTCTCATGGAAAAGATTGCCGAAGTGAATGATGATCTTATTGATGCCTTTCTCGAAAACGGTGCGCTGACCGACGAGCAGCTGAAAAAGGGTCTGCGTGCTGGAACAGTGAGTAATAAACTCTACCCCGTGCTCTGCGGATCATCCCTTAAAAATATCGGTGTCCAGCTGATGCTCGATGCCGTCGTTGCCTATCTTCCGTGTCCACTGGATATTCCGCCTTCAAAAGGATTTAATCCGAAGACGGATGCCGAAGAGTTCCGGAAGCCCGATAACAATGAGCCGCTTTCCTCGATTGCGTTCAAAATCGCCACGGATCCCTTCGTCGGAAAACTCACCTTCATCCGTGTGTATTCGGGTGTGCTTACGACAGGATCCTTCGTCTATAACCCAAGATCGGGTGCCCGCGAACGCATCGGACGTATTGTCCGTCTGCACGCGAACCAACGTCAGGAGATCGACAAGATCGAAGCTGGAGACATAGGGGCTGCCATCGGATTAAAAGACACGAAAACGGGAGACACGCTCTGCAGCGAAGATCATCCCATCCGTCTCGAAGCCATTACCTTTGCTGAACCCGTCATTTCGATCGCTGTCGAGCCTAAGACCAAGGCCGACCAGGAGAGGATGGGTATAGCTCTGCAGAAGCTCTCAGAAGAAGATCCTACGTTCCGGGTGCGTAGTGATGAAGAGACGAATCAGGTCATCATCTCCGGTATGGGAGAGCTCCATCTCGAAATCATCGTCGATCGCATGAAGCGTGAGTTTAAGGTGGAGACCACTGTTGGAAAGCCCCAGGTCGCCTACCGCGAGACCATTCAAAAAGAGGTCGAGCATGAGGAGCGGTACATCAAGCAGTCTGGAGGACGCGGACAATTTGGACACGTCGTCTTCAAGATCACACCCCAGGCGCCAGGCACGGGTTACGAATTTGAAAACTCCGTTGTGGGAGGACGTATTCCGCGCGAATTCATCAAGCCGTGTGATCAGGGATTCCAGGAAGGTATGAGCAGAGGTATCCTCGCAGGGTACCCGGTCGTCGATGTAAAAGTGGAGTTGCTCGACGGAAGCTACCACGACGTGGACTCCTCGGAATTCGCTTTCAAGACGTGTGCTAGCATCGGTTTCCAGGAGGCCGCAAGAAATGCCGATCCCGTGCTTCTCGAGCCGATCATGAAAGTGGAAGTCGTCACGCCAGAGGAATTTATGGGAGACGTGATGGGGGACTTGAGCAGCCGTCGCGGACTCATTGAAAATACGAGTAACCGCGGACTTGCCAAGATCATCGAAGCCAAAGTCCCGCTTGCCGCGATGTTCGGCTACGCCACCGATGTGCGCTCGATGACCCAGGGTCGAGCGAGTTATTCCATGGAACCGAGTCACTACGACAAAGTGCCGAGAAACGTCGCTGAAGAGGTTATTGCAAAGAGAGTGGGGGTGAGGAAGAGGTGATCCATGGCAGTACGTATGTGGATTTTTCAGGGGTTTCCACATGTATAGCGATGTTTCTCTGATGTAAGAAATCGCTCTGTCCCAAGGAGTTCACGGTGGAAGTCCGTTGCCGGTTCCGTGCGGTTCACCTTGTACATCATGAGTAAACCATCAAACAGTGCTTTGCGTGCAACAAGAATGCGCCCGTAGACTTCTGGCGACTTGATGCCCTGAAGAATTTCCTGCTCCGCTCTTGCACAGTGCCCAGGCTGATCTGCGTAGAGTCGATTACAGAGAACTTCATGTCCGAGTGATACGGCAAGGAGATCGGGGTCATGAAGCAGATCCTCCGATCCTATGAGGTTTTGTCCTCCAGGCATCCCGACGAAG
>MFXW01000007.1:0-3217 GCA_001787585.1 Candidatus Peribacteria bacterium RIFCSPHIGHO2_02_FULL_53_20 | reverse complement strand
GAAGGTATACTCCTGATCTCGGAAGCGGAAGGTCTCCGTTTGGAGAAGGTGTTTACGCACATCGGCATGCAGCTCTTCGGGGTTGAAATGATAGGGTTGTCGTTCGGTCATATTCATAATAAAGACCATATGGAAGCCATAATCAAGCATTCGAAGGCACTTTTCTGCTTTATTCTGTGGTAAGAAATATTACTGTATTAATACATTGACACACCTTCACTCGGTCTCTATATTGTGACTATGAAAAGGACATTCACTGAAGCCCGTTGGCGCACCGATCCGCGATTCCGCAGACTGTGCCGCGCCATGCTCCAATGTTCGAATGAACGCGAAATCGCCGATTTTCTGCGTGATGTCGGGACACTCTCCGAGTTGTATACATGGAGCGAGCGTCTGACTGTCGCAGCACGATTGAGTGAAGGGGAGAGCTATCGTGAAGCATCGATCGTTACCGGAGCAAGTACCACGACCGTCACCCGCGTTGCGAGCTTCCTCTATGACGGCGAAGGCGGATATCAACGCATTCTCGGAGCACAGCATCATCACGCCGCTTCCCCCATGCGGGGAGAGGATGGTGTGGTACGCCGCGCTCGCTAGATTCGGATTCGAGCATTGACCACGTCGCCCCCTCCTCGCGGAGGGCGTTTTTGTGGTTCGACAAGATCACCACAGAGATGTACCTGAACTATGCGGTTTAGGTGAAGGTGTGATCGGTCTTTGGAATCATCGGAAAGGGGTAAGAAAATGTCTCGTCGCGTGCAGATCGGTGTCATGGGATCGTGTGCTGATCTTCAGTACACGAAGATTATTGAACAATTGGCTGAGGAGCTGGGAAGACGTATCGCGGAGAAAGGTGCGGTGCTCTTCTTTGGTGCAGAGAAGGATTGCGATTCGTTGTCCACTGCAGCGTGCCGTGGAGCGAGGTCAGCAGGAGGTCTCACAGTTGGGGTCACCTACGGTAAACGCAAGGATATTGTCGAGAAGGATGCCATCATCATTATTCCTACGGGTATGGAGCGTGGTGGCGGACGTGAATTTGTTCTCGTTCTCTGCTGTGATGCCATCATCACGGTCAGCGGTGGCTCCGGTACCTTGAATGAGCTTGTCGTTGCGTACCAAGCGGATATTCCGATGGTGGCACTGACTGGCACTGGTGGTTGGAGTGATCAAGTGGCTGATACTTTTATTGACGGAAGAAACCGTCGGAAGGTCGTTGCGGCAACTACTCCGGAGCAAGCAGTGGACGAAGCGTTTCGTCTCGCTCTGGAGTACATCGAGAAGTACAAATAAAAGGAGAATACTTCATGCAACATGTCATAGATTTGATTCCATGGGAAAATTTGCAGGGAGCAATTCCTACGATTTTCCAAGGCATCGGTCCTGCAGGGCCTGAAATTCTGGCAATCCAAAATACGAAACGGCCGGTGTTCGAGGATTTGCTTCAGCAGCAGTTCTTGCTGCTGAAGTACGATTCGCAAGGATGTCCGGATTCTATTATCCAGGGACTCTCCATGGACTGCGATGCGGACTGCCTACTTGTGAAAGTGACTGCAAGTGACGAGTTACGCTCGGAACATCGGCAGCACTTTCAGCCACTGGGAAATAAGATTCCAGCATCGCTCTTCAAACGAAGTCGTCTCATGCTTGCGGTCACACAGGATTTCGAGCATGGGGATGTGCTGATGGCTGCCTTTATGGATGAAGAAGCCCTGAGCCTAACACTCTCGACTCGCTTCCTCCATTATTTTTCGCGCAAGCGGGGGAAATGGAAGAAGGGCGAAGAAAGCGGGAACGTCCAACATCTGATAAATGGGCGTTTCGATGAGAAGGCCAATGCATTGGTGCTGAGCATCCGCCAGGAAGGCGGTGCGGCATGCCATACTGGCTATCGAAGTTGTTTCTATCGAACGATCGAAATCAATGGTTCGCTTACCGTTGTTGGTGAGCGTGTGTTCGATCCCAATCAGGTTTACAAGAAGTAAGGAACCAATCATGAAGAGTTTCTTGAAATTCATCCTGCCCAATGGGAGCCTCGGTCCCGCTTTCAGAAAGTACCTCGAGCCGGAATACGTTATTCCGCAGCCTGACCGAACGGGGTTCTGTGGAACGGTGAATGGTATCGATTTCTATCAATTGGATAGACGCACCATTCCTCGATTCCTTGAGACTGAGTACTTCGATGCAGGGATCACGGGCAGTGATCTGTTGCTCGAAAGCGGAGTCGAGTGCATGGATGTCATTTGCGAAGTGCCTTTCTCTCGGGCAAGCGAGCGACCTACGCGCTGGGTATTGGCCAAGCTCAAGGATTTTGTCCGTCCAGGACCCAGGCAGGTACGCATTGGTTGCGAATTGCTTCGATTTGCAGCGATCATCCTGGAACGAGCCAATCTGGATTTTGCCTATGACATCGTTCCTATCAGTGGGAGCGAAGAGCAGCAGGTGAAATTCCATGTTCTGGATATGGTGTTCGTGGTGACGGAATCGGGGAGTAGTATCGATGCAAATCTCCTCGATATCATTCCCGGTTGTGAGGAGATGTTTGTCAGCGTTCCCATGATCATCGCCCGTAGGGATATTTCCGATGAAGCACGCGAAAAGTTATACGAGCTTTCTGCGACGCTGCGTTCCAGCGTCGGTGCTCGATCACGGATCATGGTTCTCTGTGACCTTCCAAGCCAAATAAACTTGGAAGAGTTACATCTGCCATCATCTGTAACGCCCACGATCGTTGAGATCACGAAAGAATGGAAATCTTTTGTGATCTGCATTCCCCTTACCGATCAAGGCAGAGTTCTTGTCTTGCTGGAACGTAACGGTGCCAAAGGTATCGTCGTCCAAAGTGTGCAGGGATATCTGCCCTGATTTCTTGTCCATCACACCACTTTGCCCAGTCTCTCCGGAGGCTGGGCTTTTTTGGTTGATTTTGGCATGTAACTGACCTATAATGGTCAGTGAACGTCCTATGAAGACCATTCGCATCCAGGTCGGCAAAGATATGGAGCAGGTGCTCAAGGCTCTCAAGGGGCGTTATCCGCTCCTCGATAACGTGGAAATCATCAAGCTATCGCTTTCAGATTTCTATTACGAAGGGCAGAAGCCTCATGCATATTCGCCGCAAGAAATGCGTCATGCGTTGGAGCAGTTGCCGGAGCTTGCACTATCCGATGAAGAGCGCGAGGAGTTGACTAAAGCGATCGATGAAGCAAAAAAGGACGAG
>MFXW01000006.1 GCA_001787585.1 Candidatus Peribacteria bacterium RIFCSPHIGHO2_02_FULL_53_20 | reverse complement strand
GCTCATTTGTCTGATGATGCGTAAGTTTGCTTCTCTTGAGTCGCATGACTGACATGGTAGGAGATGAGAGTTTCCTATGTCAGCCCCTAATTTTTTCCTGAATTTCCCTCGTTCTTTTGCGTCCAATACCCGCGTCCGGTTCTTGCGTATATCCATCTCTCCTTTCTTCATAGATACATAGCTCCCCTCAGGGATATCTCCACTAATAACTGCCGCGGAATTAATAAATGTGCCTGCGCCGATCTTCGTTCCTGGGTGAAGGCTTACATGGATCCCGAGCCGGCAACCATCGCCAATTGCGGTACCAAACTTTGTGAGACCGGTGTCGATGCGGCTTTCGCCGACTATCGATTGCACCATTCCTTCATCCAACCGGAGGTTGCCAGCGATACATCCCCCGCCGAAGGCAACATTATTCCCAACAACACTCTCTGCAAGGTATGTCATATGGGTCCAGACATGGGAACCAAGCACCGAGGACTTTATTTCTGTACCAAAGCCGACCACACAATCAGCACCAATAGAACTACAACGGACAAGGCAGCCCGTCCCGATTATTGTGCGTGCTCCAATAACACAAGGACCGACAATCGTTGCATGCGGCAGGACGCGTACTCTTTCGCCGAGAACGACGGATCCCTCGACAACTGCAGATTTGTGGATGGAAGCGGTTTTATGAATAGAGGGCTTCGTGATGTCTTTTAAAAGTAATTCCAATAAAGGAATCATGTGCCATGGGTACTTCACCGCTTGCCAAGAGCCATTATAAGGTGTCGCCGCATAACGTTTAGTCTTGAAGAGTTTTCCAAGCGCCTGCTCGTATCCGTCGTCACGGCTTTCATCGACATTTCCGATGGCATTGAGTAGTGCTTCCGGATCATTGTGCACATGCGCAACAATCGTGACGAGCTTGCTTGGCTCCTTTCCTGGTTTGGGTTTTTCTACAATTCCCGTGATCCGGTTTCCCTTCACGGAAAGATACCCACCGGGAAAATATTCTTTCATGCGCTTTGCGAGGATCGCGCCATCCATCTTTGCGGCTTTCGCCATCACCAATCGGTATCCCTCAGCATCGATCATGTCATTTCCACTCACAATGAGCACCGGTTCGTTCTTCTTGAGCCTGGGCAATGCGGAAAGGAGCGCGCCGCGCATACCAAGATCCAAATTCTTCTGCTCGATGGTCGGTAGCCCTGTGAGTTTCTTGGCGGCCTTCAGATTATGAGCCCCTCCAACCAGCGTTATATTTTTTAAGCCCGCGGCATGCAGTCGGGCAATCTGGTGCTCCAAAAGCGTCTTCCCGCAGATCGGAAATAATGTTTTTTCGCTGAGCGGCCAGAAGCGCCGAGAGCGGCCAGCGAGAAGAAGCAAAACCTGCATATATTGCCAACACGGTAGCGGAGATGCATGAATCTCCGCTATGGGAGAATCAGAGAAATTTATATTTTTGAGCTAGTTTAAAGATCAATCTTCTTGCCAGATGTGCGCATCGTAGGAATAATATTTCCAATGTCAGATGCCACTCCTCAAAAGAACGGTATCGAAGGTCTGCACGAGGGTATTAATCTCTTAACAAATCAATCCCAGTCTCTTCTGGATGCGTTACGAGAATCAGAGGGTAATTTTAGGAGATGGGGAAATTCCGGAGAATTTTGTGCGGAAACTCTTCGTGTGTTGGTTGATTCACTGAGCGTTCAAATGAGTGCGGTTCTTCAGACACTCCCTACACTCGCGTCTGCGTGCGGCAGCATGGAGAGTTCACGTGGTAAGTGAAAGGCTGCCTAACAGAATTTGTATAATGCGTTAACCAAATTTTTATATTACGGGAGAACCAGAGAAATCTCCCCTTCCTGATCAGTTCTTTGTATACGCATTCTTTGCCTCTTCAATCGCTCCATCACTGCCCAATGCGGATGACCGAACATATTGTCCTTCCCAACCGAAATCACGGCAGCCTCTGGATGTACCGCCAATAAAAATCCTGTTGATGTCGATGTGCGGCTTCCGTGGTGTGCGATTTTGAGAATAGTTGATTGCAGATCAGCTCCAGTTTTCAAAATCGCGCGCTCCGCAGGTTCTTCAATGTCTCCTGTTAGTAAAATCGAACTACTTCCGTAGATCGCGCGCAGTACAACGGACGTGTCATTAACCTTTTTGGGTTGTATTCCGAATGTATTGCGAGGTGGCCAGACGACATCCAGGATCAATCCATCCTCAAACACAATATCCTTCCCGGGATCGGCAATGATCACCGGGATTTTTTGTTTAGCGATCCTCGCAAGCAACCTTTGATACTGTGGTTGTGGCGTGTCAATACCCGATAGCAATATTGCACCGACTTTGTAACGTTCCACAATTTCCGGAAGAGCGGCGATGTGATCCAGATCAGGGTGAGTGAGAATAAGTAGTTCGATCGTTCGATCAAAAAATGACATGTGGTTTCCGATGCCCTGAAGCGCCGAGAGATCTGGTCCCCCATCGACCAAGATCTGCTTCCCGGATGGCGAGACGAGCAGGATGGAGTCTCCCTGACCGACATCGAGAATGTAAGTGTGGAGATGACCATCGGGGAGTGTGTGGATTTCTTGAGCGAAGAGACTGAAGAAACCAAGGAGACCAATGAGACCGAGGATCCTCCTGTTTCTCGCCTGAGATTTATGATCCGCCATCCTTTCAAACTACATGGTTCCAAGCCAAAAAACAGGTGTACGAACGTACAACCAGCAATGAACAGGGACCAATGACCAAACAATAACCAAGCCTCTACACACTAATGTGCAATCCCCTTCTTCACCTTCTTCCATCCAAAACATGCTCCCACCAACGAAGATCCAATGGCAAACAGTCCTATTCCCGAACTTGGAAGATCTTTGGAACGGACTTTCTGGAGATTTCTCTGTCGAGCAGATGCTTCTGCATTTGCCATAATACTTGCAAGATCATTCTGGGGGATTCCTTGCCAGCTCATGGGATCATTCAATCGTTGTACTGTGGGTGGAGGAGCAACAGGCTGAGCGCCACCTGGAAGCGCTGCGGAATCAAACACTCCGGTAGAAGTGCCGCCGTAGACATTTACCACTTGCAGAGAGATACCGAACATTCCCGGTTGTACTCCCGCAAATTCCACTCCTGCGATGTCCATCGGGACCATCTGCGGTTCGCCGAACGTGCGACCGCCATCCAGACTCTGTCGTACAACGTAGTGGGCAATGTCTCCACGTGAAATATCCCCCTGCCACTGCGCAGTGACGGCGTAGGTTCCTCCGGCTTCAGGAGCTGCACGGAGCGAGAATCCCGTGACGTCTGCGGGGTGTGTCGGGTCGTATATTGCCGCAACCGGTTGCTGCGAAATAGCCGTTGCAGAGTCGATACCTTGGTCGTGTCCTGTGAACAATGCCGTGCGGTCTGTTGCGTCCAGTGGCTCGCCATTGATTCCATGGAGAGGCTCGCCGATTTTGATGCTGTACACCATTCCCCTCTGTTGCTGCTCGGTATCCGCGACAACAATATGTTCGCTCATGAGAATCTGCGTGATCCGGAGAGACGTGCCGCCGGGTCCCGTGATCACAAATGCCTGAGGAGCTGCCTGCGGATCAACAGTGACCAGATCCGAAAATGTGAGCTTTACCTGAATCGGTGAGAGAGCCTCAGCGAGAAGTAGATGTACGCGACCATCTTTCATCGGCTCAGCATATGTCGGGATGATTGCCTGCGAACTCGAAGATTCAGCGGAGGAAGACGAGGATAACTCGGGAACCATGAGTACCGGAGGAGGAGGCTCTGTTCCCACAGAACTGGATGATGTTTCCAGTCGTGGTGTATCGGATGCTGGTGCTTGTGTGAGATCGATGCGCACTTCTTCCACAAAGGAGTCGCTTTCTTCGCCGAGATTATTTACCGCGAGCACAGTAACGTAGAGTGCTTTGGAGATCGGGGGCTCAGTAAATACGTACACATTTTCCGTTCCCTGTGTCTCTTCAAAGTCGTCATATAATCCTTCGCTTTCCAATATAGATTCCGCGCTGTAGTAGAGGCGATAACGGACGACAGTTGCATCCAAAGAAGGTTGCCACTCGATGCGCACTTCGCCGTTTGCTTCCTGCATTCCAGAAAGCCCTGTCACGGGAGATGGAGGCGCGGCAAGAGTCGCAACGGGAATCAACAATCCTAAAACGATGGCGGCGGAGCGCAGTCGGAGCATGGTTTGTGTGTTCAGTACTATTGTAGCAAAAATAACGGTTTGCGGCAACAAGATGATTTATCGCTTTTGGATGGGGAAAATCGTCAGCAAAAATCCGGATATTTTATTCTCAGGGGGCTTGCGCTTCATGGTATCCGGATCAAAATCATTGTATGGAGAGACTCTCTTTATCAGTGAAGTCTTCCGAGGATTCAGATGAACACATGCGCCATGCAGACAGGCTTTTATTGCAAGATATCGCAAGAAATTATCCTCTTTATGCGGCCGTCCAAAGTGTTGTCATTCCCACTACTACAGCATGCAATACAAAAACCGAAGCAGAACTAGGGACCCAATTTAACATAATTGCAAAAACCAAACGTCTCCGTGCAGCCTCCCAAAAACTGCTGCGCTCGGATGTGTATTACCCATTTTTCCTTGAGACATTAATAGACATACTTGCAGCAAAATTTGCAGCTGTGTGGAAGATTTCTTCTGAAGAGGAAATCAATATTGCTCATGAGACAACAAGGCCTGATTTGGATCGAGATTTCGACGATCTGCCTCGTACTTTACTCGTTAACAGTGTCGCTCAGAGCAAGGTAGCGATACTACGACGCAGACCTCACGCAGACGCCAGTGCTCATCAAGAATTGTACATGCACCATGCAGAATATGAAGATGACAATCGTACCCAACAAGCACGAGATGAAGATGATTGGTTTTATCAATACCCTGCCGATGTGGCGCTGAGCATGGTACCTGTTGTTGCTGCAAATCATTCAATGTTAGTGATTGAGACACTCTTCAATGCAAAGCGATCTTATACAGACAAAGGTCATGATGCTCTTATACATAAACACAGTGCCATTAAGCGTCTTGCGGAGGAAATAATTCCAACCTTCATCAGCCGTGAGCGTGCTGCTCAGAATCACTAAGAAATATTCCGTGTTCCAGACCGTTCCAAAAACATAGTATGAATTCCAAGTAGCGGGATCAAAAGCACTATTCCAAGTGATGCAACTCCCAACCCTACAACTGTCAGAATTTCATTCTCTAGTAGCGGCACGAATTTCCAGAGACCCATCCCCAGCATCCAAGCGAAGAGGAAGATTTTTACGAGAGATAAGAGCGGCAATTTCACGGGCATTGTGCGGAGAGCGGCAATCATCAGTGTGACTGCCAACATCACATGCACGATGTTACTAGTGATCGTTGCGCCGATATATCCGTATTGAGGGATCAATATGTAATTCAACCCAATGGAAAGCACCGCGCCGCACCCAAGAATGGTAATGAGTGGCTTCGACCGTCCGCGGTTGAGCAATACATAGAAGCCGTACTGTACGAGGCCATTTAAAAAGACGGGAAATCCCATGAGCATGAGCGCCGTATCCGATCCGTAGGTTTCTGGAGTACTCAGGTACGCGTCCGTCGTCAGGAGTTGCACGAGCGGTCTGGACCAAAATGCACAGAAGAGCGCGGCGGTTGTTCCAAGAAAAAGAAGAATCATCAATGTTTTTCCAAGAAGCACCGCCGTGCCCTCCCCCCTTCCATCGCGTTCGCTCAATGTTGGGAGTACAGAATTGAGAAGGAACGTCGGAATGATGTACCCCATCTCCACCATCCGCAGCACAAATCCATATTCCGCGTTCTGGATTTCAAAATCCGGTCGCAGCAGCGCGATCATCGTCACGTCGAGCTGGCGGTAGAGTGCCATGCAGAGGAATGCCGCGCCGAAGGGGATCGATTGCCGCAGGATCGAGATGATCACAGCGCGGTCAGCGTTCCACCGAATGTGCTCCATGCGTCCCGCTGCGATGAGGGAAATCAGAAAAAGAACGAATGAGCCAACTCCGCCAATCAAGAGAAAGGAATACAAAATTCCCGTGTCGTCGGATGTGCGAATTCCCACGACAATGAACAGTCCAATGAGCCCCGTGGTGATGACGCGCTGGGTGACTTCGGCCACAAACACGCATTGCATTTTGTAGTGCACCTGGAACACCGTCCGGAGAATTCCGGCGAGTAATGTGAAGAATGGAACGAGTGCGGCAATGCTTACCGAGAGAGGAAGAGGCGTGCCCTGCCACTGCGGAAGAAGCCAAATAAGGGCTAGGGCTAGGGCAAGCGAGAGAATCAAAATGACGGATCGAATGATGATCAAAGCTCCAAGAACCATCGATCGATCTTTCGCTCGCGCCATTTCCCGAACCCCTACGGCATACAGCCCGAAGTCTGCGAGGATGCCGAAAAGCTGAAGGAAGCCGTAGGCGGAGTTGTAGTTACCAGCGAGTTCCTTACTGAGACCGATCGCTACAAACTTTACAGTTAAGATCGAGAGTGCAGCCATCACGATCTGACTACCAAGTTGCCACAATGTGGAAGAAGCGATCTGGCGGGTGGGCACAGAGAGATTGTAGTCGGTTTTTGTCTACACAGAATCCAAGCTTTACATTTTCCCCTGCCGTCTCTCCGTAGCGTTCTGTATACAACGCTTGAGGTAGTTGATGATGTTCATAACCTTTCCTTCGTCGAAGACCAATTCCAGACCCGGATTCAATGATAGTATTTTACTGGTTTGGGCCCAGTATTCCTCGGGACCATTTCCCAACTCATATGCTACGCCACATTGACTAGACTCGCGGTTGATGCAGACGAACATCCCGATCCACTCGGGGTGCCTTAGTGAGAACCGTATGGGTATCTGAGCGCCTTCCGGGGGTGCCCACCAACCTAGACTATTTTTTTGTAGCACCACTTCCCTTTGATGAGCCTTTTGTGTCTCTGGCAAGGTATTCATAATAATATTATAATTTAAAATATTAATTTGTCAAATACAGGATTATCTGTACAATACACCTCGATGGGTCTCCCCTTCACCCACCTCACATCCACTAAGCAGCTCAGTCGGAGCGATACGGACGCCATTTTGGGAGTTGCCAAAGACATGGAAGGGATACTTAAAAAAGGAGGAAGCGATCTGCTGAAAGGGAAAATTCTTGCGAGTCTTTTCTATGAACCAAGCACACGCACACGACTCAGCTTTGAATCCGCCATGCAGAGACTTGGGGGAGACGTGATTACTGCGGATGGTATCCAATTCAGTTCGCTCTACAAAGGTGAATCCATCGAGGACACCATCATCGTTGCCGGCCAGTACGCCGATATCATCGTGATGCGGCATCCCGAAACTGGAAGTGCGGACCGCGCAGCGGCAGTGTCGCCGGTGCCCTTTATCAATGCCGGAGACGGACCCGGTCAGCACCCTACACAGGCGCTCCTCGATCTCTACACCATTCAAAAAGAATGCAAAAAAATTGATGGACTCAAGGTCGCGATGGTCGGCGATCTGCGGTATGGACGTACGGTGCATTCACTGAGCTTCCTTCTCGGACTCTACAAAAATATCGAACTTACATTTATCTCCCCGAAGGAACTGACTATGCCTGAAAAAGTTACAAGTTTCTGCAAAGAAAAAGGGATCACATTCACAGAAGCAAGCAATCTTGAGGCAGCGATTTCGGCAGATGTTCTCTACATGACACGGATTCAAGAAGAGCGGTTCACCGATCACAGTGAGTATGAGCGGCTGAAGAGTGTGTACACGCTGCGTTCAGCACATCTTAAAGGCAAAAAGACGGTGATCATGCATCCCCTTCCCCGCGTCACGGAGATCGCCACAGATGTCGATGCACTACCCAATGCCGCCTACTTCCGCCAGGTGCGTAACGGTGTTCCTGTACGCATGGCGCTCCTGGTGATGCTTCTTGGAAAAGCATGACGCATATCACTCTTCCCGGCCTCA
The DNA here is from genome assembly GCA_001787585.1 of Candidatus Peribacteria bacterium RIFCSPHIGHO2_02_FULL_53_20. Taxonomy (GTDB): domain Bacteria; phylum Patescibacteriota; class Gracilibacteria; order Peribacterales; family Peribacteraceae; genus 2-12-FULL-55-11. Next base: position 12,342 of record MFXW01000006.1, on the reverse strand, counting down.
TTGACTGCCACGTGCACTTCCGTGAACCGGGGCTCACACACAAGGCGGATATGGCTTCGGAAGCGCACGCGGCGGTTGCGGGGGGCGTTACAACGGTTTGCGAAATGCCGAATACCATTCCTTCAACAGTGAGCGTGGAGGCATTAGCGGATAAAGTCCGGCGCGCTGCAAAAATAAAAAATTGTGACATCCGGTTTTTCATGGGAGCAACGGAAAAGCGCCATCTGATGGCGCTTCGGGATATTTGGCGGGGGTCTTCGCCGATATTGCAGCAACTGAAAAAGAGATGCTGCGGATTAAAAGTGTATTTCGATCATTCGACGGGTAATCAAGGGGCGGATCAAGAGACAATCACTGAGGCATTTCGGTTGTGCGGAGAATTAAGGATCCCGCTTGTGGCGCATTGTGAGGATGCGGAGATGAATGCCAAGGCCAGTAGCGGAGAGCCGCGGCTCTCCGCTGCGGATGTTTCGCTTCACTCAAAGATGCGACCTCCAGAGTCTGAAGTTGCCGCAATCAAGCGCGCACTCGGTCTTGCACGGAAATACAGAACCCAATTCCATGTCGCACATCTTTCCACTGCTGGCGGGCTGCAACTTGTGCGTGAAGCAAAAAAAGAAGAATTGCCCGTGACATGCGAAGTCGCTCCACATCATTTGTTTTTGACAGTCGAAGATTATGCAACGCTCGGAACACTTGGGAAAATGAATCCCCCGCTCCGGTCTAAAGAGGATCAAGCTGCGCTATGGGAAGGCATCGCCGACGGCACGGTCGATTGCATCGCGACGGATCACGCGCCGCATACATTGGAAGAGAAAAAGTGTACGGATCCATTGAAAGCACCAAGCGGAGTGCCGGGGGTGGAGACGATGTTGCCGTTGCTTTTGACGGTTGCGGTGGGGGGGTGGCCGCATCCGGAGGAAAAGTTTTCAGCTTTCAGGTTTCAGATTTCAGATGTAGTTCGATTGTGCTTTGAGAATCCCAATCGGATTTTTAGCTTAGGGAAGAGAAAAGATGAATATCAGATCAAGGTTGATTTGGAGAAGGAATGGATTGTCAAAGGGAAAAACCTGCATAGTAAATGTGGATGGACGCCGTATGAAGGATGGAGGGTGGTGGGAGAAATAACCTCTGCAACATAGGCATACAAAATCTCCGTAGCACAGGCTACGGAGATTGCTCACACAAGTTCTTTCATCAGCGAAAGGATTCAGTCATGGGGCACTTTCAGTCGGTACGGGGTGTTGTCCTTATACAATTCGATCCGCTCTCGGATGTGTTCCTTCGCGTGAAGCGGAGGCGCCAGTTTTTCCCCTTGCGTTGGCACCCACGGGATCACGAGAGCAATTTGCTCTGCGTTGATTGCCTCCTCAAATTTCCCATTTGCGGCAAATGCAATCGCCATTACACAATGTGCCCTTCGGGAAGGCCCCTTCAACAATGCCTTTGTGGCATGCATCAATGCAAGCACCTCATCGCGCAATTCTTGCTTGGGGTTAGCGGAAAGTGTCAGTGCAACATACTCATGTGGCTCTGATTTTGTAGGATCCGTATCAATGATGCGCTGCCAAAGCTTCTGAGCGCCCTCACGGTCTCCTTGTTCCCAGAGCACCATTCCCATCTCTGCAGCAACACCATCCCATACTGTTCGGATGGGATCGACACGATACGCTGCATCAAAATCTGCAAGCATTTTGTCGATCTTTTGTAACTTTCCGTAACACAACCCGCGCCGCAGATGCGCGGCGACACGCAAATAAACCGGCAGCGTATCCGTGGGGAGGCCCAAACCCTGTTGTAGTTCCTTGGGCATCTTGCCGGATTCCAGCATCTCTGTGTCCAACTGGATATTCATCCATAGATTCTCCTCAGGACTTTTGATGAGCAACTGCATTGGTACTGCGCGGTACCAAAACACCCCAATAGCAATCAACATCACCACAAAAAAAACGGCGAAACTTCTTCGCATCCACATAGACATCGGTTTGCCAGGCATAGCTACTCCCTTCGCTGGTGTGAGAGAACAGGTGAACGGGTACGAGCACAATGCTCAAACGTCCTTCCTCCAAAAGGAGGAAGCAATGTATTTTACATTGTAAACAAAAAATGTCAATTTTATGTTTAAAGCTTATAACAATGACCAAGAATGCCAATATTTTGTTGACCAAGATAGTCGATTACAAAAAAACAACCCCTCAGTTCTATTGCAGAACATGCACATCACTCTGCCCTTTTTGGGGCTGAAGCGATGTTTTTTCATGGAAAATTTGCAAAGTAAAAAGACGGCACTTTGTGCCGTCTCTACAGAAGCCGTTGTTATCGATCGAACCTACATCTCTACAATAATTGGTATCACCATCCCCCTTCGCTCTGCGGAGCTACAGGGGACAAGAGGATGACTTCATCATTTAATCAGGCCTAAACCTCCACAATTATAGGAATGACCATCGGCTCTCTATCCAATGCCCGATCGAAATACCGGTACAAGGCTCCTGTTACCGCGCGCTTAAGCGCTTTGCGATCCGTTTCGCCGCGGTTCACGGCTTCCTCGTAGGCTTTCTTGCTGGCATGCACTACTTCCGCGGTGATCTTCTGCTGCTCGGAGCCGTAGATGAGTCCGCGACTAAGAACATCAGGATCGCCAACAAGGCGGTGGCTTTCGCTGTAGGCCCTAAGCATAATAATGACCGCTCCGGATTCACTCATGATCTTGCGGTCGAGAAGCACGCGCTGACCTTCGCCAGCAGACCCACGTCCATCGATGATGACATCTTGTACTGTGAGTTTTTGCTTGCTCTTACGCGCACTGCCATCACGTTCGAATTCCAGAATCTCGCCGTTACTCAGAAGATGAATCTGGTTTTCGGGATATCCGATACTCCGGGCGATATCCGCGTGCGCTGCACGCATCTGTGGCTCGCCATGTTCGGGGATGATGTGCTTGGCACGCACAAGACGGTGCATGAGAAGAATATCTCCACGCTGGCCGTGACCTGTAACGTGGAGTGCGAGCTCCTGATTCGTTTTTACAAAGGCTCCCCGCAGGTGCAGGTTATTGATGACTTTCGAAACGGCGCGCTCATTACCGATAATAGGATTACTACTCAAAATCACCGTGTCACCCTTTTTCACTTCAATGTGGCGGTGCGTTCCAAGACCCATGCGGGCAAGACCCGCCGTTTCTTCGCCCTGGCTGCCGGTAGCGATAATGAGCACCTCACGATCAGGCATTTTATCCATGCCCGGGCCGGCCTTGCGGATCAATCCGCGTGGAGCTTTGAGGTATCCGAGATTTTGGGCGATCTCGACGTTGGTTTCCATACTGCGTCCAGAGATGAACACTTTGCGGTTGAAGGTCTTTGCATGTTCCACAACTTGCTGGATGCGGTTCAAGAGTGACGAGAATGTGGAAACGATCACGCGACCCTTTGCATCACGGATGAGATCGAGAAGAGTCTCGCTGATTTCCCGCTCGCTTTTACTGAAGCCCGGCTTCGCCGCGTTGGTGGAGTCCGCGATGATCGCGAGTACTCCTTCTTTGCCGAGCTCTGCCAATCGCTGAAAATCCGCTGGAGGTTCGTCTCCCGCGGGTGTGAGATCAAATTTGAAGTCCCCGGTATGGACGATTCTTCCATACGGCGTGTGCAGAACGATCGCAGCGGAATCGGGAATACTGTGCGTGACCCGGAGGTATTCCACTTCCACCTTCCCGATCCGAATTTTCTGACCATAAGCGACGGTATTCAGCTTTGCCTGACTTGTCATCCGCTCCTCATCGAGACGCTTTTTAACAAATGCCACTGTGAGTTTGGTGCCGTAACATGGCGGATAATGCAACTGTGGCAGGAGATGCTGTACCGCGCCAATATGGTCCAAGTGCGCGTGTGTGAAAAGCACAGCTTTGATGCGGTTTTCTCTTCCCCGGAGCGATGTCATATCCGGAATCAGGTAATCGATGCCGAGCATATCCTCGTCTGGGAATTGCAGCCCGAGATCAACGATATAGAGATCGCCGTCCACATCAATCACACAGCAGTTGCGGCCGACCTGGTCGAATCCTCCGAGAGGATAGATTCGGAGTCCCCCCTTATTCGGAAGCAGTGGCTGCGGGATCTGTGGCTGAACTGTGGGGACGGGGCGTCCGTCGCCTCTTGCCATATTCTGGTTTCCTGGAGGGGGCATTCCTTGCCGGTGATGTCCGGGGTTTCCCCGAGGATTTCCACGGGAAGGATGAGATCCGCCTCTTTGGGGGCGGCCCTCTTTAGGGTTTAGGTGCCTCTGCACCCACTGTCCGACGGTTTTCATTAAACGGTCTTGGAATAAACACTGCAATTGCAGTACGATTGCAGTCTACACTCCTTAGAACTTTCAGTCAATAGTGTGATGTTGATAGTGACAAATTTTGGCTTAGGATAAACGAATTTTTATTTTTAATAATTGCTTCCTAACAGAAGGGCGCAAATCCCAAGGGCACAAGGGCACAAGATGCCCACCGTATGAACAAGTGGGTGCGCCCTTGTGCCCTTGGGATTTGCGCCCTTGCTCTCCCATTACTCCCTCTTGCTCCATCCTCCCTCACCCGGTAGCCTTCCTCTCCGTATGGACATCACGGTCCAATCGGGCCAGACCAAAGCGGGAAACGGCACTGTTCTCGCAGCTCTTACTATGGAGTCCGTGCATGGGGAGCACGTGTGCCTGCTTTTGCAGATGGAAGCGGATTCTGTAGACGGAAAGGCCCTGGAAAAAGAGATGGCGGGAGTTGTGAAACACAGTCTTCTCGAGACCGAAGGCGATGCATCCGCAAGACTCGATGGAACATTGAAGGAGTTAAACGGGCTCCTGAAAGGGCTCCTCCTCTCCGGATCTATCCGTGATGTACATGCCATCATCAGCATTGTGGATAACCGCGGGAATCTCCATGTTTCCCATGCGGGGCGTGCAGAGGCATATGTTGTACGTGGGGCTTCTGCAAGCCAGATCACAGAGTACTCACGTGGAAAATCCACTCCCGCTTTTGTGTACATTGCGAGCGGTTCCCTCGAGCCGCGGGATGTCGTGATCTTCTCCACGCAGCGGCTTTTGCGGGCAGTGACTCCTGCGCAACTCGTGCAGATCGCTCAACGATCCGGTCATGTCATCAATGAGGTCATCCATACACTCGATGGTGAAAAAGAGCAGGCGGCCGTCGCTGTACTCTCCGTGAGTGGTGGCAAGCAGATGGCGCTCGAAGATGATGCCCCGGCGCCGGCACGAGAGCGCAAGGGCGCGTCGCCCCGCGAGAGGCGCGGTCGGAGGCTCGCATCGGCTGGGTGGCTCACCGCTGTGTTGCCTGCGGTCAAGGATCGCACGGTGGGGCTTATCACATCACTCGATCTTCCTGGGTTTGCCGTTTCCGCGAAGAAATGGACAGCGGGTTTTAGGAAAGATCTGAAGGATCCAGCACGCAAACAGAGAGCGCATTTCCTTCTCCTCGCAGGGACGATCGCCGCGTTCATCATTATCTGGGCGCTGCTACAGCTCACGGTAAATACCGAGAAGAGTAAGACCCGCGAGGAACTCGGTGTACTCGTCGATCAGATCGGCACGGAGATTCGCACGGCGGACAATCGTCGCATTGCCGGAGACGTGGATGCCGCCAATGCCATCCTTGAGCGCGCGGAGGAACGAGCGAAGCAGGTCATGGATAACGAGCTCGGGCTCTACCGCATGGAGGCGCTCGACCTTCTCGACCGCATCCGCAGTAAGCGCGAGGAGATCAATAATATCGTCCGCCTTGCGCCACGCATCGTCGCCAATCTTGCGGCGAAAACCCCCGATATCACCGTTCAGGGCTTCATCGGTCTTGCGGACGGCGAATTCGTCGCCTATGACCGCCAGGATCTTTACCGTGTCCTTCTCAATTCTGTCGAGAATCCTCTGCATCTTACCGATGAAGAACTCATCGTTTCCGGCATCAGTTTCGCCCGCTATCAGACACTGGTCTTTCAGACGACCGGCAATACCGTTGTGGAGCAGATCGCCGGTCAGCCGACGGTGATGAAGACCGAGGATCCGGCAGGGTGGATCACCGGTCAGAGTATGGAGGCGTATCTGCGGTTCCTCTATATCCTCTCCCCCGAGAACAATCAGATCTACAAGTACGAACGCCTCAGCAATCGCTATGGTCCTCCTTCGCAGTACAACGTGAATGGGGAAATCAGTAATGCTATCGACATGGCTATTGATGGCAATGTGTTCGTGCTCAAGGATGACGGATCAGTCGTCAAACTCCTCCGCGGAGAAACGAAGTCCTTCGTGATCCGTCGCGCGCCGGAGAATCTTCTGAAGGATGCTACGCGCATCTACAAAGTTCCGGATGGCAGCATTTATTTCCTTGATCCTGTGGGCGCACGCGTCATCGTCGTCACCGACGGCGGTCAGACGGGAGAATCCTCCTACGTAAAGCAGTACGTTCTGGAAGGCGATCAGATCGGTAAGCTCATCGATCTCTACGTCGATCCGGATGAAACGAGGGTGTATGTGGTGGATGAAAAGAGGATTTATGCGGTGGATTTGGGGACGAAATAATATCGGGAGGTGGGGAGATCGTGAGATAGTGGGTTGGAATGAAGGCTCTTGTTTTTGGCACATTCGATCGGCTGCATCCGGGGCATGAATTCGTCTTGAGCGAGGGATCGAAGCGCGGAGAGCTGCATGTCGTGGTTGCTCGCGATGTCACTGTTAAAAAAATCAAAGGGCGCAAAGCGGATCAATCGCAAGAAGAACGATTGGCGGCGATTCAGGAAAAATTTCCGGAGGCGAATATTGTATTGGGAGACAGTGAAGATTATCTCAAGCCCGTATTGGCGATTGCTCCAGATGTGATCTTGCTTGGGTATGATCAGAAATTTCCGCCGGGGGTGCGATTGAAGGATTTGCCCTGTCCGGTAGAACGACTAGTGGCTTTCAAGCCCAAGGAATACAAGAGCAGTTTGAGAAAACAACAGTAAATCACATCCTTGGCATATAACGTCAAATTTGCTATACTATCCCGATACCCACAAACATCCATGTCCAACAATCCTTCCCTTTGGAAACAACTCGCTGGCGCGGTCATCGGAGGATCCCTCGGGCTTCTGGTATACAGCGGTTACCAGGTTGCGTCTCCGAAGCTCACTGGGTGGCTATCTATTCCGCAGCAGTGGCTAGAGAGCAACGGCGAAGGATCACGCGTGGCGGACAAGGATCGCACGGACAGAACGGTTCCTCATTTCGAGGCTCGTGCCCGGGAGATCGCCAAGGAATTCGGCGCCGCATATAAAAATTATCAAGTGAAAGAGTCCGCTCCTGACGCGGCAGCTTCTTCCAACGCAGCAAGCGACTCTTCGGAAACAAGTTCCACGGGAGTCATTCCGTTTGAAGGCGCAACTGCAGAGTCCGATGTGGTATCTTCCGCCGCCGTAGAGCCTTCCGAAGCCTCTTCGGAACAGGCAGAGTCTGATCGCGTGAATGCGGTACGGGAAATGTGGAACGATGACGCAATGGAAAAGGCTCCAGGACCGGATACGGATGAACTGCCAGATTCTGGGATTGGATTGCTGGGTGCATTGATTGCTGCAGGGGCGGGAGCAGGGGGACTACGAGCGAGAAAGAAGAGTCAAAAATAGGGTGTGATCAACCGCAGCCAGAAAGGCTGCTCCCTGTTTCTCCACTATTCCAGTATCGGGTAACAACATATCGGGAGCATGCTTTCTGCATGCGGTTATCGTAGGATCATGAATGGTGGAATAATGAGTCGTGCTACGCTGCGCGCGTGTCATTATCTGTTTTGAGCATCGGATTATTATTTCTGTTTGGGCTTGCACTCGGAAGCTTTGGATCAGTCATTGTTTCGCGTGTTCCCAAAAGCAAAAGCATTGGGGGGCGTTCGCAGTGTCCGCGTTGCAGGTTGCAGATTGCAAAGAGAGATCTTATCCCGGTTCTCAGCTATCTATTACTTCGGGGGAAGTGTCGTCATTGCAAAAAAAAGATTTCCATTCACTATCCCCTTCTAGAACTCGGGAGTGCGATACTGATTATTCTCCCTGCGCTCTTGGAGGGATACATAGATCCATTTACCGTGAATCTAGGAATTGCCTTGTGGCTTTTCCTTCTTCTCGCGGTCATGGATGCAGAGTCTCAAAAAATTCCCGATGCGGTGGGTCTTCCCCTCGTCGCCGTTGCCTTCCTTGCGGCATACCTCCGCGGAGAAATTTCATGGCTGGCTCCCACAATCGGTGGAGGATTCTTTTTCCTGCAATGGGCTGTTTCTCATGGACGGATGCTCGGAAGTGGAGATATCTTCATCGGTATCGCGATGGGATTTATTCTCGGTACATGGCAAACGACAGTTCTTTCGATTGGGATCGCCTATGTGGTCGGCGCGATCATCGCTTGCCTCTTTTTGGCTTCAGGAAAATATTCTCGCGGGACAAGGGTTGCGTTTGTTCCGTATCTTTTTATAGGGACGATGATTGCTTTGGTATTCGGGGATCGCATATTGTTATCATTATATTGACATATAAAAATCGGGACTTGCGTCTCAACTTAGTAGAAGAGGGCAAGTCCCGTCTGTCTACGTTGGAACTTTTCGAAGGTGCATTAGCACTCGCCGCTCCAGTCCCACCTCTTGAGATGCGCAAAACGTTTTTAAAGGTTTGGCATGCTTCCGCAAAGATCTCAAAAAGTGGAACTGGAAGGATTCCGTTGCAGACGTAACCATAATATGCTCTTTTATGAATTTGTCAAATGTCACCTTTTGCCATTTGATAAGCTATTCCCAAGAGAATTCAGTATTCTAAAAGGGAACTTTCCATGAAAATAGTCGCCCAAAACCATCGCGCACGCTTCGACTACGAAATCGTCGAAACCATTGAGGCTGGCATGATGCTCACTGGTCCCGAAGTAAAATCGTGCCGCGAAGGACATATCAGTCTTGCCGGGGCGTATGTGCTCCTCCAGAAGGGCAAAGCAAAACTACGCAACGTAACGATTGCACGCTATCGGTATGCCGCGAGTACGGAAACCTATGAACCCGCGAGGGAACGAGAATTACTACTCAAGACTTCTGAAATCGATCGGCTTGCTTCAGCGGTCGATCAAAAAGGGATGACACTTGTTCCACTTGAAGTGCGCGCCGGGAAATTCATTAAGATACTTATCGGACTCGGACGAGGAAAGAAGAAATTCGACAAGCGTGCAAGTATTAAAAAGCGGGAGGTGGAGAGGAAATTGCGGGAAGGGAAAGAATATTAAAAACGGTAGCCGCACCCGCGGAGGGGTGCGGCTAGATGCATGAATGATACGGCTAGATATGTGTGGCTATTCCAGTATTCTAGCTTTTGCCGTGTCCCTTCTTCCCCAGCCACTTCAACGCGCCATTGAGGAATTTTCCAAACTCCCCGGGATCGGGCATAAGTCTGCGGAGCGTCTGACATTCCACCTCCTGAGAAGTTCGAAGGCATCGCCTGAAGCGCTCGGGAATGCACTTCTGAATCTGCGCATAGAATTGCATTACTGTTCCGAGTGCCAGATGGTAACGCTCCAAAAAAAGTGTTCCGTGTGTGAAGATACTTCGCGTGATCATTCCACCATTCTCGTCGTGGAATCCCCGCTCGAGGTGATCGCATTTGAAAAAACCGGATACAAGGGTTTGTATCACGTATTACACGGAGTCCTCTCCCCCATTGACGGGATGGGACCGGAGCAATTGAAGCTCAAGGAATTAGTCGATCGTTGCAAGAGCGGTGTCATTCAAGAATTGATTATTGCGACCAATCCCGATGTAGAAGGTGAAGCGACCGCAACGTATATCCGTCAAAAATTGGGAGATGCGGTTTCGAAAATTACGCGATTAGCACACGGACTCCCAATGGGCGCGGACATTGAATTTGCAGATCAGGTGACGTTGAAAGAGGCGATTGCGGGGAGGAGGGTGTTGTAATGATGCCACCCCAATGCAATTCCATGGTTATGGGTCCGCACGCTCGTAAGCGTGCGGCTGGGATTGTGTAATCGTATTAAGCCCACAAACCCACAGCCGCACACCTACTGGTGTGCGGCGAACAGGAAAGGATGTAATTGTTCCATCTATCCATGGAACCTGTTTTTTGCCTCTATGAAGAGCAAAAACCGATTTCTTATTTCTCATAACTTACCCATGTATTTCACTGGATCGATTGCATTCATAGGATATTTCCATGACGCAACGCCACCCTATTCAAAATAACGAGCCATTGCTTGTAACTACAGTCGTGAAGGACAGGGAACATCTTTTTTCTAACAGTGCATTTGCACGAGAAGCGGTTGAGGCTCTTTACAGAACACAGGAACGTTATCCCTTTTTTCTCTATGGATTTGTCATTATGCCGGATCATATCCACCTACTTCTTAAGGCCATTGCACCCATGACGGTTTCTTTGATCATGAATCGTTATAAGACCTGTAGCAGTCGTTGTATAGGGATGGGGCCTATATGGCAAAGACGCTTTCACATCCGAACCATTCAGGACTGTTCACCTGTTCTAGATTACATTCATAACAATCCTTGTGTGAAAGGATTATGTGAAATACCGGAAAGTTATCGGTGGTCTTCGGCATGTGGGGAATGGGATGTTTCGCCGTTGGATGTTTGAGATTCATTCTGATCCGCCGCACGCCAGTAGGCGATGCGGCTGAGTCGACCTCATCGCATAGCAAGTCTAGTTGACAATGCAGCCTTACAAACTATCATTCTGTCATGGGTGCATCACCTCATCAGCTTTTACATACACCAGATACTATTGCTGCCTTCCAAAAAGATCTTGCTGGAACGCCGCCTATGTCTGCCGCTGAACATGAGCGACTTCAATTAATCATAAAACGGATAAGTCGCAATGTTGAACTGTTCAGTGAAGAAACAGAGAACGAACTCCTTGCTACATTATTAGCGTAAGTTTCGGCGATAGCTTTTCTAATGCCTAAAAACACGAATTCCTGTCGTTACCATCGCAATCCCCAGCGCATTTGCCTTCGCAAACACTTCTGCATCCCGGATAGACCCCCCCGGCTGGATGATTGCTGCGATGCCGTGTTTTGCGGCTTCTTCGACAGAGTCCGGAAACGGGAAGAAGGCATCACTCGCCATCACGGCGCCCTTCGCGCGATCGCCGGCGCGCTTCGCCGCGATCCACGTCGAATCCAACCTACTTGTTTGGCCGCAACCGATACCGACGGTTACCAGATTCTTAGCGAATACAATCGCATTACTCTTTGCATGCTTCACAACTTTCCAAGCGAAGAGGAGATCGTCAATCTGGTTCTTCGTCGGTTTTTTATCGGTGACGCAGGTGAGATTTTTTTCGGTGACGACGCTCGTGTCGGGATTTTGGATCAGCATTCCTCCCAAGACAGAGCGGAAAAGTTGCAGGTTGCAGGTTGCCTGCCCTGAGTCGGGTCGAAGGGCAGGTTGCAAATATTCGATGGCGCGGATTTTTGGCTTCTGTTTGAGGAGTTCTATGGCCTTAGGATCGAAGCCCGTGGCAATGATGACCTCAGCGAAAATTTTCTGATCGATGATTTTTTGGATCACTTCTGCGGTGCAGGGCTCATTGAGCGCGACAACAACGCCGAAAGCGGAAAGCTTGTCAGTATCGTACGATCTCTGAAATGCCTCGGCAATCGTGCTGTTGCTTGCGACTCCGCTCGGATTTGCGTGCTTGATGCAGGCGGCGGTCGGTGCTGAAAATTCCTGCACCAGATTCCATGCTGCGTCCGCATCGAGCAGATTCAAATAGCTCATAGGCTTTTTCACTTCTTCTTGTACCACGCGCCACGGTCGCTCCGCTCCATAGAGATCGAAATATTTTCCCCACTGATGTGGATTTTCGCCGTAGCGCAGTGTTGTACCATTCTGCATCATCACGCCGCAGAAGGCTCCGTCGGAGAATGTTTCTGCGATCAATGCATCGTAAGCTGCTGTGCATGCGAAGACTTTTGCGGCGAGCTCTTGCCGTAGTTCGAGTGTCGTTCCACCTTTTTCCACTGCGACGATCACGCGATCGTAATCCGCATGGTCACACACGACTGTGACGAACGCGGCGTTCTTGGCGGCACTTCGGAGTAGCGCGGGACCGCCGATATCGATTTGTTCAACGAGCGCCGCACCCGCGGAGGGGTGCGGCTCGTCCTTCATTTTTTTTAGGGTCTCTTCAAACGGATACAGATTCACCACCACCAAATCAATCGGTTCGATCCCCTGCTTCTTCGATTCATTCAAATCCGACGGATTATCTCTGCGCATCAGAATGCCTCCCACTATCTTCGGATGCATCGTTTTTACGCGTC
>MFXW01000005.1 GCA_001787585.1 Candidatus Peribacteria bacterium RIFCSPHIGHO2_02_FULL_53_20 | reverse complement strand
TGAAAATCAGTGTATTAGAAAAAGGGCACAAATCAAAAGGGCGCAAGGGCGCAATCTTGTGCCCTTGCACCCTTGGTTCTTGTGCCCTTATTTCAAATTCACCTTCGCCCCCGCAGCTTCGAGCTTCTTCTTCATCACCTCGGCCTCGGCTTTGGGAACGTTCTCCTTCAGTACCTTTGGCGGAGCATCGGTTGCTGCCTTGGCATCGCCAAGAGGCCAGCCCGTGATTTCACGGACGACTTTGATAACGGCGATCTTCTGCGCGCCACTATCGGCAAGCTCCACATTGTAGGAGCTCTTCTCGTCTTCTGCGGCTGCACCGGCGCCTGCGGCGGGAGCGGCTGCGGCAGCGACAGGAGCGGCTGCGGAAATTCCGTACGTCGTCTCCATGAATTTCACGACGTTATTGAGAGAAACGACATTCAGTTTTTCCAGTGCGTCGATCACTGCTTGCTCTTCTTTTGTGAGCGTTGCTGCGGCGTCTGCCATGGGAATAGGGGGTAGGGAAGTAGGGGGTAGGGCGTAGGGCGTAGGAATGGGTTACGTCGACTTTTTCTTGGCGACTTCACTCAATGCACGGGCAAATCCAGTAAGCGGTGAGTTGCAGATACTGGCAAAGGATCGGAGTGGTGACTGGATCATGCCGGCGAAGATTCCCAGGAGCTCTAAGCGCCCCGGCATCTTCGCCATCGCGACGGCTTCATCCTTGCTGAGCGCTTTGCCATCGTAGATGCCGCCGATGAGAGCGATTTGGTTGTGGTCTTTGGCGAACTTGAAGGCGATCTGGGCGCCTGTGAGCGGATCTTCGAAACTGAAGATGCAGGCGACGGGACCGTCGAGCGCGCTATCTCCGATTTCGGGAAGTCCGACTTCTTTTGCGGCAATGCGCATCAAGGTTTTCTTCGCGACTTTCATCTCTGCCTTTCCTTCCTTAAGTTTGCCACGGAGTGCTGTGACATCACCCACGGTGAGACCGATGTAATGGGCGAAGATCACCGACTGCGCCTTTTTCATCTTGTCTTTAAGCTCGGTGAGCTGTGCCTGCTTCTGTACTTTAGTGAGGGCCATAATAATGGGGTTATAAAAAAGGTCTCCCTAGTACGTCCGGGAGACCAGCGAGGCACACGGCACGGTTCAACAAGCCGGAGCCGGGTGATCGATGCTGTATGCCTCGGAGGGACTTACCTTCGGCCATCAGCCTAATGCCCTCGGTCTTCGGACGAAGAGAGTGTACTCAGATTCATCGAGCGGTCAAGAAATTCTTGAGAAAAAAGAGTGTGGTGCGATAGTTTTTCTGTCTTTTCCTGCCCTCTATACATTGCCCACACCCCTCCCAAATTCTATAGTCCTATCTCTATGGACTCGCGTGTCACCGATCCCCAGGCGCTTCTGGAGAGGATCCGGGCTTCCGGTAAGGAGCTTCAGGGCGAGCGTGTGGAAAAGGCGTATGCCATTGCGGAGAATCTGTATCGGAATGAGATGCATTGGTCCGGTGTTCCTGTCCTCACGCACGTTCTTGAAGTCCTCGAGACGCTGCTTCCCTTCGAGCCCGATGAAGATGCCGTGATTGCGACGCTTCTGCACCATGTCCTTGCGCTGAAGGGCATGACGTTCGGAGAACTCGAAGATCGCTTCGGAACCCGTGTCCGCTCACTTATTGGTGGGGTGCATCTGCTCGGGTACGTGACGGTGCATGATCGTCGCCATTCCATCGATGATCTCCGGCTCATTCTCCTCACCGTTTCCGACGATGTGCGCACCGTACTCATCGCGCTTTGCGATCGCTGCGCGCTGCTTCGCCACGTCGCAGATCTCCCGCGCCCCGTAGGAAAAAAACTCTCCCAGGATGTCCTCCAGCTCTTTGCGCCCGTCGCATCGCGTCTCGGTATCTATGCGCTGAAGCGTGAGCTCGAGGAGCGCGCGTTCCCGATGGTGTATCCCGGGGAAGCGGAGCGCATTCAGGATCAGCTTTCCCGTGTCATGGAGGAGAAGGGTAAATTTCTGGAGCAGTCTGCGGCGTTTGTGCGCGGCTATCTTGCCGAGAACGCTATTGATACCACGGTCGACGCGCGCCAGAAGCAGCTCTATAGCATTTTCTCGAAGATGCGCAGCAGGAGCGTCACGCACGTCGGCGATGTCTATGATCTCTTCGCGCTCCGGGTGATCGTCTCTTCCGAGGCCGAGTGCTACCAAGCGCTGGGGCTGCTCCACCGTCTCGGTCGTCCCATCGCCAACCGGTTCAAGGACTACATCGCATTTCCCAAGCCCAACGGCTACCAGAGTCTCCACACCACACTCGCGCAGATTCCCCATGTCCCCGAAGGGGTCTTCGTCGAGGTGCAGATTCGCACTGCCGCGATGCACCGAGAAGCCCAGTACGGTGTGGCCGCACACTGGAGTTACAAAGAGAAGGGATCGCGCACGGCGCACGCGCTCGCACAGGCGCAGCTTCAGCGTTTACTTTCGTCGCAGCAATCTGTCGAGCAAGGTACGGGGAAGGATGTACTTGTCGATCACATCTTCATCCTCACGCCGCGCGGGGACATCGTGGAACTTCCGGAGGGGGCAACACCACTCGACTTCGCTTTTCAGGTACACACGGATCTCGGTCTTGCCTTCCGTGCCGCGCGCGTGAACGGCACGATCGTTCCACTCAACTATGCGCTGCAAAACGGCGATGTGGTGGAGATCATGAAGAGGAAAATCCCGGAGCCTTCCTCGCAGTGGCTGCAGCTGCTGAAGACTGCGTCATCGAAAAGCAAACTCAAGCGTTACCTCTATGCACAGCAGCGACCGCAACTCATCGGTCGGGGGAGGGAACTCCTGAATGCCGAACTACTCCGATTCCATCTACCCGTACTCGATACGGATTTGAGTGTTCTCAAATTGTATGACGGGGAAAAACTTTCCAAAGAACGGCGCGAAGATATGCTCATGAAGATCGGTCAGGGGGCGGAAAAGGTAGCAACCGCACTCACGCATTTCGATGCTCTCCAAGGGAAATTGATTCATGATCTTCCGGGTCGCGTCGTCCGCAGTTCCCGCCGGGAAACCGTTGTTGGCATTGAGGGCAATGTCCCCATGCCCGTGCGCTATGCCAAATGCTGCGAGCCGCAGGAGTGGCCCCACGGCGATATCGCCGGTGTCATCGGTCGCACCGGAGCGGTGATGGTGCATCGCGGCGAATGCAAAATGTTCAAAAATGCGAGCAAAGGGAGGAGGGTCAAAATATGGTGGAAATAGCCGCACCGCCTGCTGGCGTGCGGCGATGGATGTATTACATATTTCCGCACCCCAGTAGGGGTGCTGCTGGGAGAATGCTATTTCATGAATAACGAGGCAATTGGCTTTAGACCGCTTTCTTTTGGTATTCGCTCCGTCACCACTTTTCCTTTCCGCTTAAACACCCGGTACGCACCCGCATTCTTTTTCGCAGGAATGACGCGATAGCCATCGTCTATAAATGCAATGGCGCAGTTGTTTTCTATGGCAATCCCCATCCCACCGATCTTCCCGATCATCCGTTCAAAATATTTTTTTCTCGGTAGATGGAGGGTGTGACCATCGAAATGCGGGCAGTGGATTCCCTTAAGAAACCCAAGTCCCCGGACATTGATATATTTCCATCGCTTAGGATTATAAAAGGAGAGGGAATCGCTGTGACCTGACTCAAACCAGCAGATGGATCCGGCACTCACACCGCAGAGCACGATGCCCTGATTCCATGCGACGCGCAGCAGACGATCAATGCCGAGTTGCCGCCAGAGCTTCATCATCTTCAAGGTATTACCCCCGCCGACGTAGATGATATCGGCACCCAGGATTTTTTTGCGGATCTCGGAAGGAGAGGATGCATTATTCAGCAGATACAGGACATCGGTGCGGCATCCCAAGCGTTTTCCGAAATAGAGATCGACGTATTTCCAGTACAGCCTGCTGTCGGACATTGCCGTAGGAAGGAAAAGAAGCTTCGGATGTTTCTTTCTAGAAAGTCGAATGATCTCTTGGTCGATTGCCAGTGTGGAAGCCTTGCGGATAATGCCTCCGCCGATGGCGACGATGGTTTTGGGAGGTTGTTTCATCAGGATGAATGCATAGTATCTTGTTCAAAGGCATCCGTATGAAAAAATGCGCGAAGTCGGGCTTTGCCCGACTGGAGCGCCTCTTCTTAGGGAAAGGAGAGCCCATGAGAGGAAAACCGTAGGTTTTCCTTTCATGAAAGCAACTCCTCCATCAACTTCTCCACCATCTTCTGCCATTTTAATTGCTCGTAATTCTTTGCGCCTTTGGCATACAGCGGTGCGATCTCCAGCCGTTTTTCCGTATCTAATTGCGAGACCAGCTCCTGGATCGCCTTGTGCATATCATCGTCGGAAACCGTGATCTCTTTGTCCTGAATCAACTGTTGAATGCCCATGCGCAGAGTCAGTCGTTCTGTCGCACGCTTGCGCATATCCGCTTCTAGGTCTTTTGCGGTTTTCTTGGATTTCTCCATCCATTGCTCGAGTGTCATGCCTTGTTCCTTGAGCGAGCCCGCGAAATCCTCGATGAGATTTCTAAATTCGTCTTCGATCAGTTCATCGGCGAGATCCACGCTTGTTGCCTTGAGGATTGCCTCAAAAAGCGAGCCCTCGCGGCGCTGCTTCTCGATGCGGTCTTCCTGCTCTTTCATCCCTGAATGAATGCGATCCTTGAGAGCTGCGGCATTTTCCATCTGGAATTTCTCTTTCACAAAGGCATCACTGAGTTCGGGGCTTTTCACTTCTTCCACGGACTTCACTTCGACGTGAAATGTCACGGGCGTCCCTGCGAGATGCTCGGCGTGGTATTTCTCCGGAAACTTCAGCGGGAAGCTCTTCTTGTCGCCGGTCTTAAGTCCCACGAGCTGATCTTCGAATCCCGGGATCAGCGCTTTGCTCCCGATCACGACCGGCCGTCCTTTCATTTCGCTTCCGGGAATGAGTGTCCCCTTATCGTCCTCTCCGCGGACGTCGAGCATGAGACGATCGCCGGACGCGGCCGCGCGCTCAACGGCAGTGCTGATCTGATGTTCCACCATCAGCGACTCGATCATGCGATCAATGTCCTTGTCTTCGATCTTCATCTCTTTCTTCTCGACCTTGATCTTTCCCGCTTTTACAGAAACCTTCGGGCGCTCAATGAATGTAAGAACAATGGACAGGGGAGAGGTCTTCTCGATTGCTGCATTTGGCGGAATAATCGGCGCGATCTGGTGTTCTTTGATCGCTGACTGCATCACATCCGGCAGGAGCACGCGCACGGTTTCCTCCAGGAGTTTTTCTGGGTCTGCTTTCTCCCGTACAAGCTCTGCGGGTGCTTTTCCCGGACGGAATCCCGGCAGATTTGTTTGTGTGCCGATGGCTTCCAATGCGCGCTTCTCGGCCCCCGCAGTTTCTTCTGCAGTAAAGACCGCGCGGCATTCAATTTTTGCCTTCGGTAAACGCTTGATCGTGATCTGGGGAGTCATTGCCGAGGGAGAGTAAAGGGATGGGATGGTTCGTGGAAGGGAAACCGTCAGGTTTTCCTTCCACGCCTCTTCTGCCACCAAACAAGCATGGGGCTGGCTACAAAGAAGGAGGAGTACGTTCCGATGATCGTTCCGACGATCAGCGTGAGGATGAACCAGCGAATGCTTTCCGCGGCGAAGAAAAAGAGCACGAGGAGCATGATGAGTGCGCCGATACCGGTGTTCATCGTCCGTGTCAGGGTTTCGAGGAGGCTTCTGTCCACGATGGATTCCAGGGACTCACGCTTGCCGTCCGTTATGAGATTACTGCGGATACGGTCGAAGATGACGATCGTGTCATTCACCGAATATCCCATGATCGAAAGGAGCGCGGAGACATAGAGGGTGTCCACTTCGAAGGTCGTATACCATCCGATGATGATGAAGACGCCGACGGTGATGATGATGTCGTGGAGGAGCGCGACAACCGCTGCGATGCCGAAGCTCCACGGGGACATGCGACCCGGAATTTTCCGAAAGGCCGCAGCGAGGTAGATGATGATTGCTAGCGATGCGACAATGAGTGCCCAGCCGGCACGCTTCTTGAGGGATGCCCCGACCGTCGGACCGATAGTTGTGTACTGGAGCTCTCGGATTTCCTGTGATCCGGTTTGGAGATGTCCGAGGAGTTCGACGTGTTCTTCATTGGAAAGGTTGCGCATCCGGAGCATCACCGTGCCGTCTTTCGTCGATGCGGAAGCGATGTTGCCGAAGGCGATTCCGGTTGAGGGTGTGAATGCCTGCACTGCCGAGACGAGATCATCTTTCGTTTCTCCCTCCGGAAGTTTGAGTTCCACGAGCGTCCCGCCGGTGAATTCGATGCTGAACTCTGGTCCCGGCTGGATCATAAGAAAGATACTTCCGGCAACGAGCAGGAGCGAGAGGGGGATGAAGAATTTGGAGAGGTGGAGGAAGGACATCGGGGAAAGGGTAGCGGGAAGAATTGAAAATGGAAAATTGAAAATGGGAAAATTGAAAAATCAGCGTGTCATGCTGAGTAGCGCCGCCAGTCGTGCTTCGATACGCCCTCGCTATCGCTCGGGCTACTCAGCATGACATGGCGGCGCGTATCGAAGCACGACACGCGTTCCCTCATTTATGCATTCCCACCACCCGCACCGTCCTCACGTCCCCCGTCTGTTCCATCGAAACCACGCTTTCCCCCGCTTCCGGGATCCAGAGCGGTGCGCTTCCAAGCCATTTATTCGGTATCAGCATCCCCGCCACCATGCGGCTGACCAGAGGGCGCTTGGTCTGGGAAAGGGAAATGATTTTTCCTTCTTCCATCAGAAACTTCCGCAGAAGTTCCGGATCATTGCTGATGGCAGTCTTCCGTCCGTTGACGGCCGTGATCAGCATGGCATTATCGATTCCATCCCGGCTGATTACGACCGCCCATCCACGGATTTGATCAGATGCTTCGCTCGATACCTCTTCGGAGAGGCGCAGCGTTTGAAATGGGAAACGACCGTCATCAAAGGCATATTCCAGAAGTTCAACATCGGGGTGCCGGAGCGCAAACGAACGATGCAACGCATCGATGCGGGTAACAATATCTTTTGTGTGGTCCGCATTTCCCGAGAGAAGTATCGACTGCGTGCCGGAAGCTGTCTTGCCTGTGTGGATCTGTGATCCTCGCGCAATGAGCGGCAGGATTTCATAGCGCAAACTCACCTGCGGTCCGGCGAGCTCTTCAAGCATTTGCAGAAGCGATCCTTCGAAGATGATGTGGTCTTCAGGAGAAAGGACGTGATCCAGTCCGCCCAACATTTCTTCCAGATTTCCCACCGTCAGGACCATCGCGGGATCCCGCAGAGGGGAAATGATCGATGGTTCTGCCAAAGGGGAGAGGGGACTTGTGGGCCATGCCCGTATCACGATGACATCTTTTTCTTCTGGGAAGAGGAGATGCGTGGCGCCGCCCAAAAGGGATGCCTGCAGAGCGCGCTCGGGCAGCGTTTTCCCAACAGGCACTTCTTCCCGGCGGAGGAACGCCCAGGATTCCTTCGGCAGTCTTCCCAGAGATTTCCAGCCGCGGTCCTGTGCGAGCCTGGATCCGGGAGCAAGGAAGGTATCAATCGCTCTGCAGGGAAATCTGCCGGGGACAGCAAAGACCACTTGATACGGTCCGATGTCACAACTTTTTCCGTCCCATGCTCCGGATTTTTTGATGAATCCCACGCTCTGCATTTCCCCCTCTGGGGATTTCACAACGGCAACCGCATCGAGCACCGCGTCGCTGATGACATCATCGAGCGCGGGGAAGATGGTTTTCCATTGCTGCAATTCTTTTGCCGAAGGATCGTGGAGAAGAAGAACAGTCTCTTTCGCCGGCAGGATATCTTCAGCTCCTATCCGGTATCGCGGGAGCATTTGCACGCCGGGAATCACCAGAAGCGCTACTGCACAGGCAAACACGACGGCGATCAGGATCAGGATGCTGCCAGCGAGAAGTGTGGTGAGCTTGGTCACGGGCGCGATTGTACACGTCTCCACTCGTTTGGTTTTTATGGGAGAAAGTTAATCCAGCAATGCAGCTTCGTACCGATCCAGAAATTCTCCCAGTTCCCCTAAAATCGTTTTATCGATTGTATTGTCAGATTGGTTTCGTGGATCTCCATCTCCCAATTCCAGTTTGTGACCAATCTCTGTCAATTCAGGAATGAGTTCTCGTATTTGATCAGACGGAGGAAACATATCTGTCGCTGTCGTATTGAACAAAAAGAGAAATTGGGTTCGCAAGAACCGAAATGATATGGGGTCGGGTTCATGCCCCTGATCTTCGATTTTCTTGAGCATCCGTTGTACTGCAGCAGCGAAGAGCCCACAAAGACGATTGGGTTCGCCTACCTTTTCATAAGGAAGATCTGAAAGGAGAAAATCATTGGCATCAGAGTCATCAGTCATGTTTGTATCTTCATTATCTCCATTGCCAGATTCAAGGAGTTTTCTCGTATTTTACTGAGAAAAGTACCCTCATTGAGCCGGTATTTTAGCATTAAAAAACTTAATAAAATTTAAGCAAGAGTTGGATTTTAAGAATATGAACCAATCCCTAAGCCATCTATCGAACAAAAAATGTATTCATAAAATAATCTATCTCTCTCCGCAATACCTGAAATTTGCCGATCCAAAATCCCGGTGTAGGATGATGTGATTTACCCAAGTTGGTAAATCCAACACCAACACTCCGGGGCCCCGGACACAAACACAAAAGAGATCCTTCACATCACCGGTCGCCCAAGTAGGGAGGGAAAAGGTATTAAGTATTCGGTATTAGGTATTAAGTATCCGTACCCAAGATGACGCTTGCGATACCTAATACGTAATACCGAATACTTAATACCTTTTCCCTCCTTGCTCTCCGATGATCGTGCCGCGAATGAGAGGGTCTTCGCGCCATGCATCCACCACTCCCCAGTGCAGCCAGGAGCCCTGCGCACCTGTCGCTCGCCGGTACGGGGAACTCGTACGGCTACGAGGATAAACAAGAGGCCAAAGGAGGGCACGGAACCGAGGACACCTCTCCTCACCGGTCTTACTGGACTCAGCTGCGTCAACATGCAACTGATAGTCCCTGAGACCCAAACAAACACAAAAAGGCCAGTTCGCTGGTCTTTTTGTTTTTTCGTGAAAGGAAAACCTACGGTTTTCCTCTCACGGACTCTCCTTTCCCTAAGTTGTGCGCTCCAGCCTGGCAAAGCCAGGCTTCGCGATTATTTTATGGGATGTTTTTTTTGTGCGATCGAAAAATTTCTGAATAATATTGGAGATGGGGAAATTTTTACAGAAAACTTTTACAGATATCATACTTGTGCAGCGTCTTTCCTCCTCCCGGCTGGAGAGGAGATTTTTTAGGGGATCATGCACAAGCGTCCTATGCGTGTCGCGTCTTTCCCCCTCCCGACGGGAGGGGGTTAGGGGGAGGGGGTCTGTGTGCTATCATCCCCCGCTATGCTCCGCAATTCCGTTTTCACCACGCATGAGCCTAAAACAGATTTCGCGAAGAAGCTCCGTACGGACATGACACCCGGAGAAATAAAACTTTGGAGTCGTCTGCGCGCACACCGATTCCATGGATTGAAGTTTCGCAGGCAAGTTCCGATCGGACCGTTCATTGTAGATTTTTTATGCGTTGGACATATGCTGATCATCGAAGTTGATGGTGATGCGCACTTTGAACCGGGAGCATCTGCAAGAGACAGAAAACGAGAGGGATATTTACGGAGACAAGGGTTCGAGGTGCTTCGCGTTCTGAATTCGGAATTGGTTTGTGATCTCGATGCTATCATAGAAAAGATTGAGCGTGAACTGGGGTTAGCAAATGTTTGACCCCCTCTCCCTGTCCCTCTCCCAATGGGAGAGGGGAAGACGTTGCACGCGTATGGAATAGTGAGTGCTTTGAGAACGTTTTTGTTCTATCCAACATCGATAATTGCTTCACCTTCCAGTTTGCTAATTCTAATGAGAGTAGGCTCAAGAAGATCGTACATTTGTACACGGGCTGGTCGTCCTTTCGCATCAAGATTTTGTGATGATTTCGCAATCCATACTCCTTCTTCAAACCAACAGTCTGCGTAATGCATTTCATCGATTTTGCTAAACAGTCTTTCTTTAAAATCAGGAAACTTTTTTTCAAATTGTTCCAAGGCTTCACTTTCTGGATCTTCAATCTCAGGAAATTCAGGAGGATTCATGATAAATATCTAATCATATATTGCAGTATAACTGTCAATTACATTAGCGTGAAAATTCCACCTCCAGAGCATCCTCCCCTAGTGCGGTTTCTTTTCAATTCCCCATCACCTTCAACCTCTCCTTCACCCCCTCTCTATACGGATCCATTTCCAATGCTTTCTCAAAACTGATTCGTGCTTCTTCATTCTTCTCTAACTCCATCGCTGCGAGACCGTGCAATTCAAACGCGAGTGCTTCATCCGGGAACTTGGTCACGGCTTCCTGTGCTTTGGCGTACGCATCATCCTTTTGACCGGCAGCGATCGCGGTTTTTACGTAGCCGTTATAATCCTCAATGGGCGCATCAGGCGCAGTGAGGAGGGTGGCAAAGTGCTCGAGCGCGAGCATGGTTTTTCCGGAGAGATTTGCCTCTACGGCAATTGCCCGGTGGATCTCCGCCTGCGGTTCGAAACCGTTTTGCAGGCTGTACTCGAGGAACGTGATTGCGTTCTCCCGTTCCCCACGTGCGCTGTAGGCGCGGGCGAGGAAGTACTGGATCTCGGGTTTGCTCGGATCGAGATTGTAGGCGTTTTCGAGTGATGCGACTGCGGCATCGGTACGTTCGGTGGTGAGTTCGCAGTAGCCTTGCACAATCCACGCATCGCGATAATCGCCCTGAGTCTGGATGACGGCGATGAGAAGAGGCAGAGCCAGTTCGCATTCGTGGACCTGGGCAAGTGCGCGCGAAAGTAGTGTGGTTAAGTGAATCTCCGTACTCTCGGGGAAGAGTGCGAATTCGTCGTATGCCGCCTGCAGACTCCGCGCATACGATCGCAGGATCGGTTCCCATCCCGCCGCTACCGTCTGCAGTTCTTGCTGCGCCTGGGGATGATTGCCTTCGACGATCGAAAGCAATGCAATACCGTAATGCTTCTGCGGAGAGTCACTGGCATTCATGAGAATGTCACGCGCTTGCACCAGTTCCCCGATGCGCAGCGCGACGATGCTTTCGAGCAGGAGCAGATCTTCGCTGCGGGCTCCGGCTGCGCGGAGGGCTTTCAGCGTCCTCTGTACTCCTTCGATGTCGCGTCGTTGCAATTGCGCCTGAGCAAGCTTGCGGAGCGCCGGAAGTCCGCCATCGTTATCGACGGATGCCCGGTATTCCTTTTCCGCTCCCGCCCAATCGCCCTTGAGCGCAAAGAGATCGCCTTGCCTGAGATGCAGGAGTGCGCGATCGCGGGGATCCACCGCGGCAGTTGGCACGAAACTCGGCGCAAGATCGGAGAGCGTCATACCGCTGCCGCTTGCAGGTGCTCTGAGGATCTGTGCAGATTCCCGTAGCTGCCACCAGACAAGAAGCAAGACTCCGGCAGCGCAGGCAATGGCGAAAGCGATGGGGAGGGCGATGCGGGGGGGGATTTTCACCGGCAAAGGGTAGCATGCTCTGAGCTCGATCAGAAAGATTCAGAGGATGCAGAAGATGCAAAGGATTCAGAGGAGTATATTCTTTTGCATCCTCTGCATCTTCTGACTCTTCTGAATCCTTTTATTTTTCCACCCTCGGACTCAACTCCCCGTCCTCCGTACTCTCCGCAGCCACATCTGCGCGGGCGGCAGCTTGAGCAATATGCTTGGGAAGGACATTTTCGACAGCACCCCATTTCGCCTCCATGTCTTCGGGGAGGAGGATGGTTACTTGGTCGCCGACTTCGGCACGGTAGAAGGTCACCGATGCGAGGAGCAGCCGGTAGGCCTTTCCCTCGGCGAGGATTTTGTACTGTCCGTCTTCCTGAATGAGGACCCCTACAGCCGTGCGGCGCTTTACGGGAGCGATCTGTTTGTAGATGAATTTGCCTTCGTCGGTAATCGTGAGTTTCATTCCGTCGCCTTCGACGAGCTTGCTCTTGCTTGCATAGTTTGCCGGCACCGGATAGGTCTGACCCGAGGCGTCCACCATGTTCTGTCCGTCGAAAATGCCCTCGACGACTTTGCCGGAAACCGGAGAGGTCGATCCGCTCATGGAGCTTGCGCGCGAAACAATTCTCTCGCGATCCGTATCGGTAACGCCTGTCACCTGCCGAAGCAGCGCGTGCGCGGTCTTCAGAGAAGCATTAGCGCTTTCGATGAGTTCCTGAACCTGGAGAATGACGTCGTCGGACATAGAGGGGTTGCGGAGGTTGCGAAGTTTGCGAGGGTTGCGGAGTGTGGGTGGTGTGCGTAGAGACGTGCGGCCGCACGTCTTTACGATGACACAGAGAGGGTTGTCGATTTCATTCTTGTACGCATCTCGGTGTCTGTGAGCAGTCCTGCCTCGGCGCCGATCGCTCCAACGACACTGCTGCCATTGATTGTACCTGCTCTCAGCGCTTCGGGCAAGTTCATGCCATTGAGCAGGGCCCAGGTGACGCCTGTTGTAAAAGCGTCTCCGGCACCCGTGGTGTCGATCACTTTGGCGTCGGGATCGACGGGGCACCGATAGAGCTTTTCTCCGTCGGTTGCGACAGTTCCGCGGCTTCCATCGGTCACGCAGATGTAGCGCACGTTGCAGGAGCGCAAGGCGTGTATCGCAGGAATGATCTCCGTTTCTCCGGTAAATTTCAGGGCTTCCTCCTTATTAAGCATGAGGACTGTCGTGTGGGAGAGCAGCAGCCGGTTATTTTTTGCACGAATTCCTTCGTCAATCTGGCAGCCGCCGGGATTCCACGTGAGACGAACATTCTTCTTCGCGAGAATATCGATGAGGTCGTCTTCGATGATGCACGCCTGTTCCTGAATGTGATTGAGGATGATCCAGTCGACATCCGCCGCTGCCGCGCGGTCAAAGAGTGCGTCATGCAGATGCTCATTCGTTCCCGGTTCATACAGGATCACCCGCTCGCCGCCGCTGCCGCTCAGGATGATCGAAAAACTCGTCATTTCATTCTCGACAATGGTGAGGCTTTGGACATCCACGTCTTCATTCCGGAAATTCTGCAGCAGTTTGTCCCCCCATTGGTCCGCTCCGATGACCGAAGAGATCGAGGCAGAGCATCCGAGCCGCGCAAGACCTACGGAGGTATTGCTCGCGCCGCCGCCGCAGGTTTCGATCACGTCGGTCACGCGGATCTTTTCCCCAAGCGGCAGCGTGAAGAACGGCGACTTCTCGTCACCATGGATTTTTTCATGAGGGATGCGGACAAAGAGGTCGTAGGTGGCACCACCAATGGACATCGTACGGAATATTTTTTGGCCTTTGGTTGTAGGGTTAGGTGACATGCAATGGATCGTTTGTTCGTTTCTTCGTTTGTTCGTCAGTTTGGCAGATGTTTTCGAACAAACGAACAAACGAAAAAATGATATCACATTCTATTCCCTATAGCGTGTCTCCATGCTTTGCAGGAATTGTAATGTCATCTGCATCGTCTTTCTGCGCTGCCAGTGGACAAAGAAGGCAACAGCCGCGAGCGATCCGGCGATCCACCAGGCGATCGGTGGAAGACCTACGCCGGGAGTCGAAGGCGCGCCGCTATGCACTGTTCCAGAAGAAGGGATCGAGCGGCTGCCACCCGTAGATCCTGGACGTCCGACCGTTGTCGGGAAGGGGACGGGGTCTACCGGAGTCGGCTTGAAGCCACGACCTGTTGTCGAAGGTGTTCCAGTTCCTTCCGTAGCGAGATCTTCGAGAAAATCGCCGGTCGTCGTTATGGGTATCAGCTCCAGAAAATACGTGACGTCATTGAGGAGATCGCGGAGTGCATATGCGCGAAGGTCGCCGTTCAGGATGCGTTCCTCTGTGAGGTTTCCCTTCTCCACGCCGTATTTGATTTTAAAGGAGGAGAGGGGAATATCGGTATCGAGCGAGGACCATTCCAGCAGCAGTCCGCCGTCTTGCGGCGTGACATCGAGCGTGAGGCCGAGGACGGTTGTCGAGATCTCGATGCTCTTGTCTCTGCTTTCACGGTCTCCCTTCAGGCCTGTCACCGCGAAGTAGTAGGTGCTGCCGGGCTTCAGTCCGCCGATCGTTGCTCCGCCGCGGGGATCGGGGCTGTCGAGGTAGCTGCTGTAGTTTTTCGACTCCGTTCCCACGTAGATGCGGTAGCCGTCCACGGACTCTTCCAACGGTGTCCATGTGAGATCCACCTGTTCGATCTTCGGTGCCGCCCGTACGCCTGTCACTGTGGGCAGCGCCTTGGGCTCGATGGTGAGCTGCACGCGCGCTTCGCCGGTGTTGCCGGCGTTATCGATCCCCTGTACCACCGCCATGACTGTTCCCGCGGCTGGCGCCGTCATGATGCCTGCGTAGGTGCCAGAAGCAGATTTGCTTGCAGAAAGTTCCGTTTCGATTTCACCGATGACGATGGTCACCGCAGCAAGACCCGGTTCGGATTGCACAACCACCGTCACGGGGTTTTCCTCTTCCGGAACAGCCGGATCAAAACGCACTTCGCCGATCTCCGGACCCTCTGCATCCAGACGAATGCGGATGTTTCCCGAGTCGAAGCGTCCGGAGGCATCGCGGATGCGCAGCGTGTGATCAGTTTGTCTCTTGTCCAGAGTCACCGCGATCGCGAATTTTCCGTCGCTATCGGTTTCTCCAAAGACATCCTCTATACCACCGGTGATCTCCACGTTTACAAATGGAGGACCCCTTCCTTCCATGGTGATGTTCTCGCCGCCGACGGTGCTGTCTTGCGCGGGCGTTGTCACCGTGATCTGGCGTCCGGGGTCTTCAGTAGTATCACCTCCGCCGACGATGGCTTCCAGTTCTCCGAAGACACATCCTGCAGCGGCGGGTGATGCGCATGTGCCCACTTCTTCCACGCGGATGACGTGCGTGGGTTCGCCGATAGCATTGGGTTCGCCGGGCGTCTGGAACCGGAGGGAAAGACTCAGTCGCTTGATGCCGAAGTCGCCCGGGGTGAAGCGTACTTCGCTCGGAAGCAACGCCTCGGGATCGGTCGTGTACATCTGTACGGTTCCGGTGTAGTCCTCGACGACGCTGCCGTTACGGTCGACTGCATGGATCTCGAGCGAGAGCGGATCGTAGACTTTGACCTCCTTCACGCCCCTGTCGAGAATGATTTCAAAATGATGGACGACGTCGAATGTAGAGCCGAGTTGTCCGAAGAACTGGCGCCCCGAAAGCGTGCTTGGGGCATAGGTGTTGTATCCGTACGCCGCGGAAGGATTGTAGGCTGAGGCCGCGAAGGCACGTCCGCCGGCAGTGAAGGCATTGCCCCCGACTGCGTACCCGAATTCTGCACTGAGCTGCACGGAGGATCCCAGGAGTTTTCCACTCAGGAGATCCATCGCGCGGAGATCAATGACACCCGGTTCTGTGGTGCGCACGGTAAAGAGCTGCTCGCCTTTGGTATCTGTTTCTCCCGTGAGGATGCCGACAGTGTCACTTGGGCGATTGCTAATCAATTCGATCCTGCGGTTCGGGACAGGATTGCCGTACGTGTCCCGGATCACCGCGCGTACCGTGATCTCATCCGTTCCATCGGCTTGCAGTGAAACGTCGCTCGTCTCGAGGGTGCTTCCCATGCTGTCGATGGAATCGGGGTTCACGTCAAAACTTCCCTGCATGTTTGTAGCAGCGCTTCCCGCGTCTACGGTTACGGCGTATGTGCCTGCAACTTCCGTATCCGCTCCGTCGATGCGAACGCTAGCGCCTCCCGCGGTATCCGTGATTGTCTTTCGGGTGATCTCCGGTCCGTAGGGAGGCTCCACCGTGATATCCACGGCTGTATTCGGTTCTGCGCTGCGCACAGTCACCGTTGTCCCGAGACCGGCAATCGTATCGGCGATGTCTAAAACACCCGCTGAGAGGGCGATCTGGGGGATCAGGAAGAGAGCTGTTAGTGAGAAGAGGTGTTTATGCATACATCCAATCATTCTACCAATAACGCGTGTTTTCTTCAATCCGTGGAGATGTATAGAGCAATAAAAGGCCTCAGTTGTCATTATGGATCGCAAGATCATTCCTTGAGCTGCAGGAGCTGCAAAAGCTGCATTAGCTGCACTAGGGCTCTGCTATTCGAGTATTGGAGATGGAAGATCGCTCCAGACAACTCAGGATGCTGCGCCTAACCTCTGCAGCGTATGATCTGCGCCATGCGCAAGAGTGTCCTTTTTCTCACTGCGGGTTCTCTCTTCCTCACGGCATGTTCGGGAGGAGGAAGTGTAGCAAGTACGTGCGTGGAGGATTACTGGGATGGCGAGGTAGGTACCTGTCTTCCCGATGGATGGATTGTCGTGGATAGCGAGACGCTGCTGCAGCGCGGAGTCCCCCCCGAAACTCTTGTCGCGTTTCAGGCGGAGCAAGCAGTCTCGGGGCAGTTTCCGACGGTTGCCGTTACCCGCGAAGCGCTGAACCAGGAAGTGAGCGCGGAGGACTACAGTTCCGCGAGCATCCGGTCGGTCTCGGTATTGCCCGGGTACGAACAGGTCGATGCCCGCGATATCCGGATCGATGAAGCAAAAGTATCCGTACACATCTTCACCGCGCAGCCGGATGACGGAGAACCGCGACGGAAGTATTACCAGGTCAGTCTTCCCAAGGGTCAGAAGGGATACACGATGACCGCGACGACTCCTGTGGCGATTGAGGATGCACTGGAGCAGCAAGTGCTGGCGATCTTGGAAGGGTTTACGCTGGAGGAACCGGTCAAAGAAGAGTGAGCAGAGAGCAGGGAGTAGTGAGAAAAGATTGTTTCTTGTATCGTATTGCTCACTGCTCGTTCCTCACTTCTCGTTTTCTGGTGCCGTAGCCAAGTAGTAAGGCAGGGGTCTGCAAAACCCCCATGCGTGGGTGCGATTCCCACCGGCACCTCCAACCTTCGCGCAGCGAAGGTTGCCATCCGTAGCCTTTTGCTGGTGCCATTTTCTTGAGCAGCAAAGTCGCTGCGGCTACGGTTGGCAGGCCAGCAAAAGCGAAGGATGGCCATTTAAGAGCCCCAGATCTATTGTTTCTTTCTTAAGAAAACGTCAGTGCCTCAGGATAGAAAATCAATAATATTCCGAGTATATACATTAACACTCCCCCGAAGATCAGCGTAAACCTCCGATACTTCGTCGTGAGACCCGTCGCTTGCAGCGTGAAGACGGCGATCGCGAAGATCACGAAATCATCGATCATGTAGAGCAGGATGTAGAGACCGATGTAGCCGTAGCGCGCGAGATCGGTGACGTTATTAAAGGCAAGGATCTGTGTGAAGATCGCGGGGAGACCGGCTGTGCAGACAAGTTCAATCATATTGACCGAGACCGCGAGAACGGCAACACCGAGAATCATTGCTGGCCAGGCGGAGTAATTCATGATCTCTCGCATTCTTGCGATGGTCTTTTGGCGCCTGCTGAGATTACTGATGTTGCACTGGTTCGGGTCTTTGCCGAAGGCTTCGTACAGATAAAAACCGCCTCCAGCAATCGCCACGAGACCGATGACTTTCTGGACCCACATGTTGTAGCCAATCAGCAGGAACACATTCAGCCACGCCGCAATAAAGAGGTAATAGACCGCACCACTCACGAAGAGGAACGTGCCGCCGATGACCCACACCTTCTTCATGTCGTGGGTATTGATGAGCAGCGTAAGCAGCGTGATCAGCACCCACATAGCACAAGGATTGAACCCGTCGAGAAATCCGAGGAGGATGGAAAGAGCAGGGAGCGACATGATCGAGAGGTCGACCGGTCCGATGAACCACAGGTTCAAGGTGTACTTGCTCTGATCTGTTTCACATTTGTCTGTGCAGGTTCCGCCTGCCGCACTCAAGACCTCCACGTCGCTTACGTTGCTTTCAAGGAAATCACGGAAGGGGAGACAACCTTCGGAGGAAGTCCGACACGTGTCATAGATTTCCTTCAAACGGATTCCTGTTGTTTCGTCCGTGTCGTATCCCTGGAGAATTTTTCCGTCCACGATGATCGTGGGAACTCCCTGCTGGAGCGCCGGCGCGTGATCCTGGAGTCTTGCAAACAATTCCGGTGTACCGATTTCCGTGATTTCCCGGTATTCCACGGACCAGCCTTCCTTCTCGGCGAATGCCTCGAAATCCGCGCAGTGCGGACAACCGTCACGGACAAAAACGACGACATCCGCTCCGGTGACAGAAGCGTAACGCGTTTCCAGAGCAGGCGCCTTGCTGAGGCGCTCGGGATAGAGCGTTCCGAGGATCGCAACGGGAACGAGAGCGAGGAGCCAGAAGATGGCGAGGCGTTTCATATGTTCCTTTTATTATAACATAGAAAGCATGCGGTTGGAGTTCCCCCGATGGCAAGGGTTGGAGGGTTTGTACGCTCATACCATTTTCCCAGCGCAGGATTCTTCCTGCGCGCTGCTTCCCGAGAATGACATCGGTTGCCTCTTATTGGTTTGCCATTTCTTTGCTCGTGCAAAGAAATGGCAGAAAGAAACACGTAGTCGCTATCGGGAAAGTGCCTATGCATCACCGCTCGCAGTGCTGGAAATGCAAACTCGCTCCTCGCTGCGGCTCGTCACTCAAACAGTGCATTTCCTACGCACTGCTCTCGGGATGCATGACGGCACTTTCCCGGACGCGACCGATGACTTTTTTCTCAAAATGAAGCAAGAGATCAAGATCAATTTCAGAGGCATCCAATCTAAAATAGCCCTCTCCTCGTGGGAGAGGGTTGGGTGAGGGGGATGAAGGAGTGAGGAGCAGGTGAGGGGGGTTCTTGAATCTTCACCCTCTTTTCTGCTACTCTCTTCAAAATATCTATGGTTTCGAAGAAAGCATCCCTACCGGCTTCAAAAAATCCCAGTGACTACGTCATTGCCACGATGGGCAGTCACTCCGCGCTGCAGATTCTGCATGGAGCGCGGCAAGAGGGTATGCGTAATGTTGTCGTCTGCAAGAAAGGAGCAGAGAGGGCATATAAGAGTTACGGAGTCGCTGATGAAATCCTCTATGTGGATGACTGGTCCGAATGGGAGAAGGTGGAGAAGGAACTCGTCAAACGTAATGCGATCATCATTCCGCATGGTTCCTTCATTGCGTACATGGGTCATGATCGTGTGAAAGCGATGAAAGCGATGTACTTCGGCACGAAGGAGATTCTCGAGTGGGAGAGCAACCGCACGATGGAGCGACAATGGCTCGAGGCGGCTGATATCAAAATGCCTAGGGTCTTTGCGACTCCCGAGGAGATCAAGAAGCCCGTGATTGTGAAATTCCACGGAGCGGGTGGGGGATTCGGGTACTTCATCGCCAAAAGTGCGGAGCAGTTTTACGAAGTGAAGAACCGCAAGTATCCCGAGCAGAATGATTTCGCGCTCCAGGAGTACATCGTCGGCGTGCCGATTTACGCGCATTACTTCTTCTCACCACTCACGCAAGAATTGGAGATCATGAGTTTCGACAAGCGTTATGAATCCAATGCCGACAGTATCGGTCGTATCCGGGCGGAAGATCAGCTCTCGGCCAATATTTACACAAGCTACACGATTGTCGGTAATATCCCGGTCGTCATCCGCGAGTCGATGCTTCCGGAATTCTTCGCAATGGGGGATAGAGTGGTGAAAACAAGCAAGAAGATGTGCGGGGGAAAAGGTCTCTTCGGCCCGTTCTGTCTTGAGTGCATCGTCACGCGGAAACTCGAGATCTTCGTCTTTGAAATCAGCGCAAGGATCGTTGCTGGCACCAATCCCTTCGTGGAAGGATCACCGTATACGGCGCTTCGGTATAAAGAGCCTATGAGTACAGGTCGGCGCATCGCTCGCGATATTAAAACGGCGATTAAGCAGGGGAGATTACGTGAGGTATTGGGGTAAAAGAGTTACACTAAAAATCATGGACATATCCTCTCTCCTTGCAGGCTACGATCAAAAACACCTGACGGTCGGTGTGCTCGGCGGTCACAGCGCGCTCGATGTCGCCCACGGAGCGAAGAAATATGGATTTGGGACGGTGTGCATAGCACGGAAGGGGAGGGAGAAGACGTATGAGAAGTATTTTCAGGTGAAGAAAGGGCGCAAGGGCGCAAGGGCGCAAACAGGTTGCATCGATGACACGATCGTTGTGGATAAATTCGAAGATGTATTGCAGCAAAAGATTCAAGAGAAGCTCCAAAAGATGAACACAATTTTTGTTCATAATAGGTACTTCTGGGTGTATTTCCCGGACTACAAGAAAGTGGAAGAGGAGTTTAGGGTTCCGATCTTCGGTTCGCGGCATCTGATGATGCTCGAGGAACGCGATCAGCCGTACAATCAGTATCATCTTTTGCGGGATGCCGGCATACGCACTCCCAAACTATATAAGGGCGCAAAGGATATCGATCTCGGTCGGATGGTGATTGTGAAGGCGCGCGAGGCACAGCGCCGTTACGAGCGCGGGTTTTTCATGGCTACCGCAACGGATTTTGACGAGCGCGTCTCTGCCCACATCGCTTCCGGAATGATCTCTTCTGATGCCATGGACGATGCGACGATCGAGGAATTTGTCGTCGGCGCTCCTGTGAATTTCAACTTCTTCTATTCGCCGCTCACTGGGGAACTGGAATTGCTCGGGACAGATACCCGCCGGCAGACCAATCTCGACGGATTTCTCCGGATGACTGCCGAAGATCAGATTTGGGCGAAGCAATTCACCTCCGTGAAGATGGTGGAGACCGGGCACATCGCGGTCACGGTGAAAGAATCCCTTCTCGAAAAAGCGTTCGAGCTCGGCGAAAAATTTGTCGCTCAGTGCAAAAAACTTCCGAAGAAATTCGATCCCACAGGCAAAGGCATCATCGGGCCGTTTGCGCTGCAGGGAGCCGTTGTTACGGAAGATGGAAAGGAGGATATCGTGATCTTTGATGTATCGTTTCGGATTCCGGGTTCTCCTGGGACGTTTGCCACTCCCTATACGCGGTATCTCTACGGCGAAGCTATGAGTGTAGGAGAGAGGATCGGGATGGAGATTAAAGCTGCGGTGGGAGAGGGGAGGCTGGAGGAAGTTGTTACGTGATGCTTGTAGCAGGAAGCAGATCACTTGTAGAATTTCTTTCGTGGGGCTGTAGCTCAGTTGGTCAGAGCACCTGCTTTGCAAGCAGGGGGTCAAGGGTTCGACTCCCTTCAGCTCCACCACTACTTGCGCGTCTTAAGCGACCCGCAATCTTGACCATCAGTTGCACCGGTGTGGTGCGACCCGATTGGTTTTTATGGAACACAACACATCGATTATAGAAGATGGCACTCTTGACCAACGAGTGCTAATTACCCTATATTAGGCATTCACTACATTTTTCCGTTTCTGCGATGAGAAAGATATATCAATGCCAGGATTGCGGACATGAGTATGAGGCAGATGTTGAACCCACCCATGTGATCGTTGCAAGGGGTCAACAGCCTCAGCGTGTTCGCTGCCATAAATGTGGCAGTCCCAACATTCAATTCCATGGTTGATGGACACCAGAAGCCACGGGTTTTCATCAGCTCTGTGCTGAATAATTTTCAGATTTACCGAGAGATTGCTAGGACTGCCGTGGAAGAAGCTGGTGGCGACCCCATTCTTGTTAATGAAGATTTCCCCGCGCTTGATGCATCACCGAGAAATACCTGTTTGGATGCGGTAGCATCTTCGGATGCCTTCATTCTTATTTTGGGATCATCAGGAGGATCAGTAACCCCATCGGGGAAGCTGGTTATTGAAGAAGAGTATGAGGAAGCACGTAGGAGAAAAATACCCGTTTTTGCATTCCTAGAAGGAACAGAGCGTGACGAACCTGCTGCATCATTGGCAAAGAACGTCAGCAGTTACGTAGAAGGAAAGTTTCGAAAAACATTTTCCAGTAAGGAAGAACTTCGCAGTGTTATAGTGGATTCCCTTTCCCAGAGCCTTAAAGTCATGAGTATTCCCACAACTAATACGAGCAAAATACAGGCTGCAGTACAGGAGTTTCGGCAACGAAGCGATGAAACCAGACTAAACGTTGTCATCGCCCCAGTACGGGATAACGAGGTAATTGATCCGGTCACTATGGAAGATAGTGACTTCAAGGACTCGTTGATTGATCTGGTGCACAATCGCCGCATTAAACTTTTTCCGTACGATAGAAGTACAGAGGTTTCTTTTGAGAACGGTCATATCATTGTGTACCAACGTAACGATCATCGATCTGGAAATTTCATCACGCTGATTGTTAGTGAAAAAGGTGTACTTCAAGTGATAACGAATGTCGTTGAGCAAAACAAAAACCCTCTAAATATTCAGAGTGCCTTCGAGATCGATGAACAAATGATAGAGAAAACTCTGCTATCTGTATTCAGTTTCGCGGCGGAATTCTATAAGCAACGTGATCCTCACAGAAAATATCATGACTTCTACTATGCAGTGGCACTTGCAGGTATCGGTTATAAGCGCATGGGCAGGAGCTCTGAAAAAAAGCAATCATATCCAATGAACATGGGCGGCAGTGATATGGTCGTTGCTTTTGATCAGCCTCGACACATTGATTACGCTGATTTCGATAACCCTAGCAGTGAAATACAGAGGGTATTGGCAATGCTAAGGCGTCAGGTTAATAAAGATGTTGTATAACCAATCTTGTATAATTCTCATTACATGGAACTCATTGCCTATTTATTTCGCATCGCTCTGGACAATCTTGCATGGATTGCGATCGTAGCCGTGTTTGTTCTTTTTATTGCCCCGTTTCATGTATGGGTATTGCTACGGAATAACAGACCAGCACGAGGGACTGGCTGGAAAATGTGGCTGGCTGATAGATACATTCAGATATGGCTGTCATCGAAGCCACTTGATTCATCTGATAGAGCCTACGAATTTGCATCACCAATTGGCTTTGCAGGCACTATTCATGAAAGGACATTCCCAAGGAAAAATATTGATCTGATACTTGAAGACTATGGCCTCGTTCGCCGATCCGATAGCATGGTCCGGGCAAGGCGCGACATCCACGTCTACCTCCGCAATTGGATGACATACTTTATCTGTAAATGGTTCTTGATCTTGCTTTGGGGCGATACAAGAAAATGGTATGAGGAAATTGCCGCTCCGCCCACGCGTATCAATTTGTTCTTTATGAAAGTAAGCAAAGAGGCTTTTCGGCGTTTTGCTTCCCTTTGTGCTCTTTTGGCACTTCTCTTTATAGCTGTAAAATTGCTTCCGTTGCTGCAACCAGTATTCTCTTGGTATGCCAAATTTGTAGCAGAACATCTGGTAACGAAATAAGATCCCTTTCGGCAGACGATGTTTCCTTGGCTGACTTCAAAGGTTTTTACGCGCGTTGTTCTTGAAAGTAAGGTAGCCAGAAAGATCATCCGTATCGTCAGTTGGCAATTGCCTTTCCGCAATCGCTACAAACACACGGGCCATGGAGTAGATCTCCGATTAGACTATCAAAGTCATGAGGACAAGTTTTTTGCTTCTCCAGATCGTCTTTACCAGTTCTGATTTTCCCGCGAGCAGCTTCTACGGCTGTATTGTAGGATTCAAGATATTTCTCCGGTGTTGTTTTTTGAAAGGTTCTATCCTTTTTACCCGTAACTTCTATTTCGAGAACATGTGAAAAAGTAGATAGAGTGGTGCCTTGTGTTAAGGCTGCTGAAAGATAGCCAGGATCTTCTTTTACTGCCTTGAGATGCCGTTGATATGATTCTGCAACATCGGCTGTAACGGCCCGGACATCAATCGTATAACCAATCTCAAGCATTTTATCCATAATAGACTTGAGGGGTTCGTACGTATCTCCGATGACCTCCGTGACGATGTTCTTCCTTTCCTCTATCGCTTGTCTCAAAAGTAATTCGCAGGTAAACGAAATAGAGGCGTTAAATTTCACATTGCTTTCGTCCTTAATTTTTCTCATCTCTGCAAAGATGTCGCCGGGATCAAAATGCACATACCCCTGACTGTAGTCCCGCTTGCGTATCGTTGATTTCCCTGCACCGGGGCCACCCGTCATAATGACGAACTTGGGAGGATTGTCGGCTGTTCCCTTCTCAACGAACGACTTAGCAATCTCCGCAATCTTCAGAAATTCTTTAGCGGTGAACTTCACCAATTTTTGTTGAGCATCATCTCCAACCGCGACAGACGACTCCGCAGAAACATTCTCCAGCTTCATCATTGTTTGCTCCAGATCCTCTGTGTAGGGCGACCCAAGTCGCTTATGAAGGATCTCAAAGACACTCCTGACAAACCAAATTTGCTGCTCCTTTCCGGCATTGAATCGCTTCCACACTTCTTCCCCTTCATTCCTGTAGCTCTCGACCAGGGACGACATGTTATGTGTCCGATCCGCGCAGCTCACGAGCAGTGATGCTTCGGATGCTTCTTTCAGATGCTTCAAATAGAGCATTTTCCGCTCCTTCCACGGCAATGATTTATCCTGCTCGGTCACGCCCTCCACGATTTCCAGTACCTCCCTGCCGAATTTCTCTTCGATCTCTTTCCGGTATTTCGCTCGCTTGGAATCATCTTCGGCATCCTCGATCACATCATGGAGGAGCCCTGCGATGCAGGTGTCCTCATCTGAACCCCATTGGACAAGCAAGGCCAAAACGCTCATTGGATGGACTAGATAAGGCTGATCATCACCCTTCCGCTTCATAGGTCCATGGACCCGTATTGCGAGTTCCATTGCTTGTTCGAGTCGTGGTGTTAGGAAGGCTGTCATATTTTAAAAGTAGTATAGACTATCCGATTATAAAGATTGGTGCGCCCTATGGGAGCTTATCAGGAAATGATTAAATCACTTCTTTTTTATGTTGATGCTATGCTGTGCATGATAATTACGCAGTGAATACCTTCCACAGCCTCCAAATCAGATACAAATTTTGATTCATCCTTTATCTTATTCGCATGATCATAAATAAATACGATCACGGATTCATAGTCCCCAGTATTTTTAAGGTATGGCTGAATATCAGCAAGTATCTCTTCTTGGATATGTTTTGGTTGGGTCTTTTCTCCAATAAATTTTACTTCTACTAAAGCCCTGACTTCTGGGATTGCAAAGTCTGGTATATAACTTTTGGCCGCAAACTTTGGAAGTGTTTCTTCTCTGATTAAGCTGAAAGCACCTCTAAGCATTATCCACAAAATATCCTGCACCTCTTTTTCAGAAGTAGGGTGCTTAGAAAATTGACAACATGCGCGAAAATTTTTCATAATTCTTATCACCATTTCCATTGGTGAGTGCTGGGCTGGTGTCTTCTTTTCTAAAGAAGACTCCCTGTTCTTGAGCTTTGCAATTACTTTCCTTAGTTGCATTTCTCCTTTTCCTCTGTAATCCAGCATGCCTGTGAAATAACCAGCATAAATGTCTGTCTTGCACAGAATCGGACTTCCTCGAATAAATTCAACTTTGTATGGAGTTATAGGATCAATTTCAATTATCAAATCTTCAAGCTCAGCATACAGATTTTGTGCTTCTCCAAACTTTTCTTTTTCTTTCTTTTCACTAGATAAAATGGTTTGAAGTCGTTCCATTTTCTCCAGTGCTGTGGAATCTGATGTTGTCATACTTACTAGAACGGTAATAGTACCTTACTTTTAGAGTAGATGTTGATACAAGTAGGCATTGAGCTCAAATACAAAGAGATTTGCTGTTCTGTGAATTTGGTGCCCC
This sequence comes from Candidatus Peribacteria bacterium RIFCSPHIGHO2_02_FULL_53_20, assembly GCA_001787585.1. GTDB lineage: Bacteria > Patescibacteriota > Gracilibacteria > Peribacterales > Peribacteraceae > 2-12-FULL-55-11. The sequence continues at coordinate 17,811 of MFXW01000005.1, read as the reverse complement.
CGGCAGGAATCGAACCCACATCTCCCAGTTAGAACCAGGGCATTCTTTCCGTTGAACTACGGAGGCATGATTTACCTCCGTCTTCTTTGATAGCCACTATGGGCGGCAACGGGCCGATGCATAAACCTCAGAGTGGACATGTGTGTATTATACACTCCGAATATACTGAGCTCCAAATCCCAGATCGAAGACTACGTGGAATTTTTTACCATTCTCGGCAATATCAAGCGCCGAGAACTTTTGAAGCATCCGCACGATACACGCACCACTCACAACCCTCCGAACCCTTCGGTATCTTCTTCCTCCGTAGACACTTGTGAGCGTCGATGATGGCCTGCTCTACCCAGCTGTCGTCCCCTTTATGCACAATGATTTCTTCATCGAAGACTAATTTTCCGTCGAATGCATCTTGATCCGTATCGGCATTCACATAGACGAAATATCCAATGTCATTCACCTTGAATCCATTTTGACGCAGTAGCCACTGGTAAATCTCCATCTGACGCTTGTAGCCGTCTTTCCACGGAGTTCCGTCATTCAGGTCTATTTCTTTGGTGGTGCTGGTCGATTTGTAGTCCACAACGCTCAAGTTGCCCTTTGGATCCACCCATACATCATCCACTGCCCCCGTAATGAGCAGATTAGTGGGTTTATGAAGATGCTGCACTCCTTTGAAGTTTTCCCTCCATATGTCGATATCAGGATGCTTGAAGGGAATGGCATTCACTTTATGTTTCTTCATGAGAGGGTGTGGTATTCCTTTTGCCCTGCAAACATCAAATTCTTTCTTCAGAAGTGTATCCGTTGCGCTATTGAGCGTGAATGCCGGACCCGATACTTGATCCACTCCTAGTCTGCGATCCATGTAGAAGCAGCAGGGACACTTAAGAAACCGGTCCAGTCGAGAGCGGCTGAGCTTGTATGGCTCTGTAGACGCCGGATTAAAGATATTTTTCTTTCGCATACAGGATTATCGTAGCTCTGCAGGGCGAAGGCGGGAAGAGGTTGCGGGTGCGCGACATGGTTATTTTGAGTGAAGAACGCTCCATTTTTCGCTATTTTTTCAATCCATCTCTGTCCCACTTTTTTGGTTATTATGTTCTCATTTTTGCATGATATTCAGCCCACGGCTTTTCATACTGTTCCAAATACTTCTTTTCAAGATATCCAGGATTGTTTCTGCCAGCCAAAATCTGATCAAGACATATTCTACTTCCTGAATATGCATAATCTTGAGCACCACTTATAAGAATCATGTTTAGAGTTTTGACAATGTCATCGTCTTCTTCATAGATAGTCTTACGCCTAACTTTGGTAGATCCAACTGGCTCAGTTAACTCAAAAAGAATATCTGGAGTAAGAGCAAAATACTTATTCCTTTCTAAAAAGGAATGTGCTCCCCAGAAACTGGTTGGTGGCGGAAATTTTTCAACAACAGGTGAGTCCGATGTAATAAAAACTTCTTTTCCCCGTGCGATGTACGCTTTCCATTTCATGGAGAAAAAGAGATTTGTGAAGCCTGGGCCACCAAAGCCCAATGTTTCGACCATGAATTTGAGATGCGTGATGTTGTCCGTACTTCTCAATTGATTGGCATATTCTGTTCCGTGCAATCTCTTTATCTGCTCGACCATCTGGTCTTCCGTTTGTTGTATATCGTTTCTCATACTCGGGGTTCTCAACCAGAGCATGCTCATTAATACAGCAAGAATATATCGGTCATTGTCTTCTATCTGCTGATTTTGAAGTATTACATCAATGATTCTCGGTAGTTGCTTGGCAAGATAATCTTCAGTTGGCTTCAACCATTCCTCAACCTGTTGCGACGTATCATCGGGCATGCCGGTATTGACTGCGTAGTAGTAATATTCATAACCCAGTCCCTGATATGGTCGTCGTTTTGCCATCCTTTTTTCTTTGATATTGAGCACATCAAGATACCCGTCATTGTCAGCAAAATTCTTAAGATAAAAGAGAGGCACAAAGTGCTGATGTTTTGTTGGATTAGGACTTGCCATGCTACTTGCTGGAACTTTCAACAATTTCAATCTCTTCTGGGGTCAATTTATAAAGTTCATACACCATCTGATCAATCCTCTGTTTAGTGTTATTGTCAGGTGATTGATTCATTTTGCTGACTAAATTTAATAGTGGAACGTTTTTCCTTGTGGCAATTGGAATGTTCTCAAGAACATCTTTATTTATATTGATATAGCCACCGCTCATTTTAAGTGATTTGAAATATTGATTTACAAAAAAATCGACCAGCTTGGAATTCAGAATTCCTATAAGTGTCAATAAAATTTCTCGCTCACCCAATATTATGCTTGTAGACTTACCAGCTAAATATTCTCCATCGTCATAATATGCTTCAATCTTATTGCTCATGCCAGCAATAATTATTTTTCTTGATTCAGCCTGAGATAGACGAGTCGAGCTCAGTTTCTGAATATCTTCTTTTTTAACAATGGGGTTCTTGTATTTCTGCTTTAAGTATTGCATTTCTCGAACGCCCCACAAAGATTGATACTTATCAATAGTACCCGTATTAACCATCTTCATTGCTAGATTAGTATCTTCAGAATCACAAATTAAATTCTTTATTTTGTAGGCTTCATCGACTGTCGCTGCACCAAGTAATGAAACTCCATTCTTTTTCAATTTGGTATGGCTCAGTAACTTTATGAGAAGTTTAAAAATCTTTTCTTCATAAAAAAAGATGTCCCAATATGAATGATCTTTTAAGAGCGTGCTATTACAAGTGTTGGCAAATTTTACCCGATCCAATGCCCCCATAGTTGCGAAATTTGTTTTGTCATCATTGTTTGGTGATGAATTCCCAGCTGTGAGAGTTACGGGATAGACATCAGCCTCCACAAATACAGGTAACCTTGAATAGTCCCTAATTTCACTAACCATCTTTGTAGATATGAACTCTCTAAGGACAATAGCATATTTTGCCGCAATCAGTTTATTGGGGATTATATACGATAAATACCCGACCTTATTTATTAGATTGAATCCTCTTTCAATAAAAGGAACAAATAGGTCCCAGTTTCCTTTTGTAGTTTCAAAAATGTCTTTATATTTTTCGCGTTGTTCTGAATAATTTTTTGCCATGGATTCAGAATCAACATACGGAGGATTCGCAATCACAATATTAAATCCATCACTTATTCCGAACATCCATTCAGGATCAAACCACCCAGATGAACTATGACTAAACGGTTCCCAGCTTGTGAGTTTCTGGGTTAATTCTGCCTTTGCAACACCCATATATCCATGCTCTTCCACAAGTTTATCTACAAGCCGCTTCTGTGCCGTTATAAATTCAGTTTTTAACTGTTCCCTTTCTAAACCATACGCATTGAAGTATTGATCGCGAATTGTTTTCAGATCGCTGATCCCTTGCTGATCATCAAACATGGCTGATTGGATTGATTCCTCCAATTTAGGCAGATTAATGAGACTATTTGCTGTTACAAATTTGAAGTCGAGGTTTGGTAATGGCTTTATTCCTCGATTCTCTGCCTTATCATCAATGCGTTCATCGACGATAAGCGTAAGGAAACAGCGCAACCGTGCAATCTCAGTCGCTATCGGTTGTATATCTACACCGAAGATGCACTCACGAATAATTCCTAGCTTTCTAAGAAAATCCAGTTCCCTATTGGAGAATTTCTTTTCAATATCCCTTCGGAATTCTGGATGTGCATTCTCCAGTTGTTTCTGCAACCAGTGCTTACCATCTGGGTCTACCTGCTGAAGGATGAATACAATCTTCTGCAGTGCGCCGATAGGAAATGCGCCAGAGCCACAAGCAGGGTCGAGTAGTTTTAGCTTGCCTAAACTTTGAACAACCAGCTTTTTTTCTTCCTCAGTCAGCTTGTACTCCGCATCATCACTTAAATCGTAACTGACAACGGCTCGGAGTTTTTCTTCGGGGATTTTCGTGTGTTCCTGCAAATAGAGCAGGAGGCTTTCGTCTACCATATAATCAACAATCACACGCGGCGTGTAGTAGCTTCCTGTGCTTTTACGGGCCGATTCTCCGGTTTCCGGATTGATCTCTGCAAGGAGGTTTTCAAAGATGCGCCCAAGCATTTCCGGGTCAATGGAAAGTTCTTCGTCAAAACTCGTGTTTTCGTCAATAGTGAAGTTGTACGTCTCCAGAATTTCAAAGAGTTCCTTCAGCCAAGCATCAGGGATAACAAGCGTGTTGTGGAAAATCGACTGCTCGCCATTCGGACGTTGGTAGTAGTCATCTTTATGTGGCGAGAATAGCCCTCCGTTTAGATACGGAATAAGTGAGTACGATTCGCCGGAAAATTCCTCCCGGCGTGATCGCTGTTCTTTATTGAGTACTTCAAAAAATATCGGTTCGAGGATCGAATGGTAATAATGAGAATTTTTTGACACTGCTCCGCTTGAAAGTAACTCCGCTGGCATCAACGAAAGATTGTTTTTGCTTTTCTTCTCACGCAGGAACCAGCAGAAAATAATGCGTCCTATCAGTCGGACGCCAAACTCCATATTTTCCTGACTTTTTGAAGATTGAGAAGGTAATTTGATGAGTGGTTCGTAGGTTTTCTGTTTCTTACCGGTTCCCAATGTACCGCCAACTAACTGTGTGAACTTTTCAGATATTTGTTTATAGAACTCCTTGTTGACCACCTCCAGCGAGAACCGATTCTGTAAATCTGCAAAGTCACTTACCGGTCCTTCTTTGATCAAAAATCGTTTCGGAGTGTTGATTTTGGCATTCGGTCCTAGGAAAAACGAGAATCTACGCGGATTAGAAAGTTTGCGTACCACCTTTCCCTTCTCATCGAGATCCGGCGTTGCTGTCATGAGAGAAAAGCGCCAGTCTTCGCTATTTTCAGAACGATAGACGATCAGTGCTCGATATGTTGCGCTGGTTTTCATTAGCTTGAAACCGTCCATTGAAAGCGATACACGAGCGTCAGTGCTCGATGAATGCGTAATTTCAAACACAGATAAATCTAAGTCTTCCGATTCCCCGAGAAAATAAGCTTTCGACGTCACTTGTAGCTTATCAGCCACCGCACTGCGGATGTCCTCTTTGAAGCCCGGAACAAACGTTCGGAGGAATTCGAGGTATGTATCCCGATCATAAGCGGTTTGCAGATTCATGTGCGAAGTTCTTCACTAAGAACAATTGTTTCATATTCGCCTTCTAGGCGGGCAACACGCTCATTGATTGCAGCAATATGGTGCTCTGGCACAGCGATCCTCAGTTCCTCATACGCCCTAGGTACATCTTCCAGTTTAAGCTTCGCAATCAATTTCAGATCACCGTCACTAATGCCATCATACTTTTTTATAATCTGAGCCAGATCACGACAGTAATCTCTGGCTTTCGGCATTTTCTCTTCAATCAATTTTACGACATTCAGTGCATCAGATCTTCTTCCTCGAATAACAGGCAATGGATGCTTTTCAAATAACGTGTCTCGTACGATCTTAAAAACTGCATCATACTGTTTATCTGCTTCCTTTCCCTCCTCTTCCTTTTTGGCAACAAAATAATTCAATGCCAATTCCGCAGCAACTATCGCCGGCGCCAACTCTTCCTTAAGGGCAAAGACGGCATGTTCGCCTTTCTTGCCGAATGCAACGACGGCTTCCTTCTTCTGCCCAGTACGAATGACACGGCTGCGTGGCTTAATGCCTAAGGCTTCCTCGAATGAATGCTTGTCTTTCTTCGCTTGCTCATATGCCTCTCTATGGGGCGTGTCCCATGAAATAATTTCGTTTTCCGATTCAGCTTTCTGGTACTCATCCTTGAAGAAGCTTTGCAGTTTTTCATCATCAGTCAGTGTTTTTGTATCACTTCCAACAACGGCATTGATCAGACGCATTTTTAAGGTAGAAATCTGCTTCACCCGAATCTCTGATTCACCTGTCTCCGTCGGGAAGCAGTTATAGACACCGAGCTTGTCGAACACTCTTTTGTTAATACGATTGATGCGACCGACTCTTTGTATAACCCTTGTCGGATTGTACGGAATATCATAGTTGATGACGATGCCTGCCCGATGAAGGTTGTATCCCTCGCTGAGGGCATCTGTTGCAATTAAAACGTCATAGTCATCAGCCTTCTCCTCTTCCTTGATGCCTGCATCAAAATTCTTTCGAAGGATTTTTTTTGTCTCCTTACTGCTATCCGCAGCAGTGTATTTGATCACTCGTTGCATGCCGCGCTTAATCAATTCATTGAACAAATAATTCACGGTATCGGCATACGAAGAGAATATTACGATCTTCCTCAACGGATTATCTTTTAGAAGATCCTCGATTCTACTTTTCACTTCATCAAGCTTAGGATCAAATTCCCTGTGCTTTTCAGCCTCTTTCCCAAACCAATTGTCATGTATTTCCTCGAGCAACTTCTTATCATTAGAAACGTCCTCAATAAATTTCGGGTCAATAAGTGATCGATCAACTGCGATAAGTCCCTTCGTGACTTTTAGATTTTCAAGTTCTGTATCGTCCGTCTGTTCTTTTATTTCCTCGTCCAGATTATCATCCGATGTAAGCAAAACTGATTCTGGATCAGGTATTTTGCCCTTCTTCATGATCGGAACCTTCTTCACTTTATGCCACCAGTCCTCGATAAGCTGGTGAGAAGCGATAATGTTTTTCAAAGTTGATCGAAACGCATCCTTTGAGCTTTCAAAGCGCATCACGAGAAGCCGCTTCATAAACTTCGACAAGTTGGTCTGAGCGGTTTGCAGATCACTCTCATCCAAATCCTTCCCATACAATTTGATGAACTCATCTCTGTTTTTGATGTATGTGGCTGGCTTATAACGAGCGCCCACAAATCTGTTTTCTTCATCTTCTGAGGTAATTTTGAGTAATGTACTCAAATACAAATCCAAAAGATCCCCAAGGTCATATTGCAGAAGCTCCGGTCCTTCTACATCTGCAAAATCTATGTGCTGCCTTTCCAAGTCTTCTCTATATCTCGTGATCTCTTTCAAATCCAAACGAGATCTCCGTATGACGATATTCTCGATTAAACGACGTAATTCAAGGGATATCTCATCCGCCTCCTTATCAATGCCAGCTTGATCTATCTTTCCGGTTCTTCTGTCACGATTTAACTTTTTGTACCTGTCGATTAGTTCTCTAAAACGTAAACTGAGATTATCCACTGAGCGAATGGTGGACTGTCCCGGTATTTGGAATAACTTCACGAGAGCAAATACATCTTTTGGATCATTGTTAAATGGTGTAGCCGTTAACAGAATAACCTTATTTTCAGAGTGGCTGTTGCAAATGTGGTGCAACATTCGGTAATCGTCAGTGTCTTCGTTCCTGTATCTATGTGCCTCATCAAGAATAATGAGCAGCGGTTGATTATTGTTTTTGAACTTCTCATAGACATCGGCAATCGCTCCGGAGCTGTAGAATCTTGCACCGGGTAATTTAAAATCAGCTTGATAATCATCCCATTGCTCTCGCAAATGAGGAGGAGCGATAATGATGGCATTCAAATCCAAGTTATGTGCGGCAGCAGAAGCAATAATGCTTTTCCCAAGACCGACAACATCCGCCACGATCACACCGTCATACTTCCGGAGCTTATCCATCACAGATTTTATGGCATCAATTTGATATTCCAAATCCACGTACTTTTCATGAGTGATCTTCGCAGGTGTTTTGATTTTCTGATCGACCTCTTTTCCAAAAATTTCATGCAGCACTCTTACGTACACCGAATAGGGGGTAGGACAGGCATGAACCCATAACTCTTTTTTAAATTGATCGAGCAATTCATCCTTATTATCCAAAGTGGCGATATCAATATTCTCGGCGTTAGACCACATGGACTCAAATTTCTGTACATAACTCGTATATTTTTCCTTATCGCTATAGCGGTCATTTAACTCCCCCTGATTGAGTAGCCCCTGGAATGTAAAATTACTCGATCCCATAAATACCGTTCCGGGATAATCTCCGTTCTGGCTGAAATTTGGCTTATTGTGCAAGATATACATCTTTCCATGCTCCTGTTTTGCGGTGATTTTAATCTCAAGAGAGCCGTCTGCGATTTTGCTCTCTAATATTCCATAGGCGTCTTGATTGTCACTTTCATCAAGCAGAGAAGACTCATTAGACAACTTCACAAAACTCTTTACGTAGGTTTGCTTCTTTGCCACACGAGATAGGATGGGCTTTCTCGACTGGAAGGCATCGAGATCAACATCCGTTCCTTCCTGTTTCATCTTTGAAAGAAGTTCAGGTATAGCCTCCGGGTCAATATATTTACCGACCAGAAGGCGAATCTTTTTGTCCCTGAGTTGTTCAGCAAGAAGTTTCCAGCCTGAGAAATAAAAATAACCTACTTCAATATCTACCCTATCTACACTTGTGAGTGCATTGATTAGCGCATCGTGCATTGTCTGTGAATTGTTGTCGATAATAGGCATAGCTTAAGATAATAAGGTAAGACCTTATTATCAGAATGTTAGTTGATTTAGGGCTATTTTTCCAGCTTTGATGCATTTCCTTTTTTGTGGGCTAGGAAATCGACGAGGGTGGCGTGCAACGCCCGCAACCCGTCATCAGATGACTCGTAACTATGGATGGCTCTGTTCCTCAAATCGAATACCCGCGATTGGAGAAACTGGCATGCAGGATTTTGTGCGATCAGGAAAATCTCTCGTTGATCATCGTCCTGGGCACAACGTATTGCGTATCCCACTTCAAACATGACATTAGGGTTGAGCGGTGCGAATCGAGCTCTCAAATCAGTGGACAAAGCAGTATAAGCTTCCTGTTCCCTCTCCCCGAGGGAAAGGTCAGCTATGACGACAGACGCAGAATCAATGTTCACGAGAATTTTTTCATCGATCAGACGGCTACCACCTCCGTCTGGATCTTTGTCCTGCCGAATGATTGGTGCTTCGCCAAAAACTGTGCGCCAAGCAGATTCGATTACTTTATAAGTAGAATCTAATCCTGCGAATGGCATAACTACAAAGCATCGAACAGTTTGTGGCGCACTTGTTTTGTAACTTAGACCTTCCTTCGTCAGCTCGATACATGAGAGGACTGTATCGGCATTCCTATCCCCATACGGAACCTTGTAACCCGTTTTCTTGCAGCACTTCTCGATCAAGCCTTGCTTCATCAAACGGGCAAGAAATGCTTCTGCTGACGGGAGGGTGACTCCATAGAACAGGGCGATATGAAGCGATGCCAATTCCTTTAGCAATTCCGTACCGTGAGCGGTCGCACTGAGTTTTTGTAGTCGAGCGATAAAATCATCGTGGTTAGGTGGATCATCCGAAAACGCAAACGCAGTTTCTAACGCATTGGTGTCGAAGGTACGATCCACATCTTGACCAGTTGCCAGTTTGCCGAGCACGAGATATGCAAAAGCATGATTGCAGAAAAAAGTCTGGATATGGTGTTGAAAATTCACTTGGGATTGCTGCTTCATTGCTTGAGTCGGTTGTGTGCCTCCTAAATTTCGCGGCAGCCAATCCAGATACAGACCCTCTGGCATTTGGGATTGAGCGTAGTCTATAAAATCTTCTGTAATGCGGTAACGAGCTTCACCTCGGAGTTTGCCATGTGAGTCCAATAGCTGCGCTTTTGCGTCAATCGTTCCGCTGTGTGGATCGGGTTTTCCAGAGATATTGCATCGTTCAGCACCGGGTGGACATCCAATCCCTATGCTCATCCGCGGCGCCCCGATTGTTGGTTGTAATGGATCCACATAGGTAATTCTACATGAGAATTCATGATGATTACTCTCCAAGTATGTTACTTCTTTGGCGGCTTCTGATCCTCTATCTTCAGTGTCCCGTCCTTCAGGATGATCTTGCTCTTGAGACACGCCAGCAGCGCACGCTTCTCTTCGGTGGTGCCTTCCGTTAGGAGGTAGCGTGCGTACTTACGCTTATCGACCCTTGGCAATTCCTTCTCTCCCTCTGCATGCCCAAGGACACCGTTCATAAACTTCCAATGTCTTTCAAATTCCTCTGCGAGCTTCTTCTTGATGGCCTCAGTCTCAAGAGTTAGATCCTCGATCATATTGAGCATTTGTTCGATCAGGCGATCCTCTCGGATGGACGGCTCAGGGCAATCAATATCCTTTGTGTGAGTGCATCGGTAGTAGACGTAGCGCTTGATGGAACCGTCCTTGAGTATTTTATTCTTCTCCTCGGCTGTCACTCCAGCTCCGCATGCTCCGCATGTCATGAGCCGCGTGAAGGCGAAGTCCTTGGTACCCCATGGTTTCTTTGGTGTTGCATCGAGCAGTCGCTGTACCTCATCGAAGAGTTGCTTCTCTATCAACGGTTCGTAGTCGCCTTTGATCCACTTGCCGCTTCCCGCCGGAAACTCGTACGTCCCCAGATAGAAGGGGTTACGGAGCATCCTGTAAATCATGCTCAGCGTTACGGTGTTCCCTTTGCGGGTCGCGAATCCTACCTCTTTCATCCATGCGTAGAGCTTGCGTCCGCTGAATCCCTTGTAAGCGACGAGTTCGTACATCTCCTTGATCCTCGGCCCTCGCATGGGATCCATCACCACGCGGCTCCACTGGGTTCCGATGTCGCGTGTCGTAAGATATCCCAGCGGCGACATCGTCGGTCGGTAGCCCATCTCCGCTCGCGTCTTCATTCCGCGTTTGATATTGATGCCTCGATGATCGTTTTCCAGTTTTGCCTGAGAACAGAGAATCATCAGCAGAAACTTCTCGTTGGGGTTATTCGTAAACGTCTGACCGTGTGTGCGGATCTCATGAAGCAGCCCCTGATCCATGAGATCGACGAGCGTTCCAAGGTCGCCAGCATTGCGGCTCAAGCGATCCGGTGCCCATGTGAGAATGGCATTGAATTCACCTTCACGAATGTCTTTGAGCAGCTGATTGTACACGGGCCGAGCACTCGATGCCTTGGCTGAATGACTTTCCCGTCGGATTTCGACGATCTCGATTCCATCACGCTTCCCCATCGCGGTCATCTCATTGATCTGCGATTCAATAGAAAGGGCTTGGCGTTCGTCATCCTCGGATGACTTACGGGCATAGAGACAGTACCGAAGCCCTATTTTTGGCTTCGGTGTGTCTCCTTGAGGAATGGATATAAGCATGTTTCGAGCCGGTGATTTGGTCGTGGCAGTCGCCATTTGTAGAGGGAGAAATAAGTAAGATTCTCCCCACACAAGACCGCGACCCGACCCGAAAGGCTAGGAGATACTCCCCCTAAATTCCGCTTAGGAATGCCCTATATCCCCATGAATTGTGTCCCAACCCGTAATCCCATCATCTCCAATAAAACAGAAACCAAAGCTGGCAATTTTCTCCTCTAAAGACTTGATGATCAGCATGGAAAAAGCATCTGCGAGGTCGTCATGTTTCTCGATGCCGAAATTCACAATTTGCTCGATCAATTCTTCGGCTCCTTCACGAGGGAAAAATACCCGTCCCGACTGTACGGGGTGTGATGCAAGTGCCAACCGCCCACGCTTGTCCTGTCCTTTCACTTTGACGGCTTCTGCCTCATATCCCTTCTCCTTGAGGTGTTCGACGAGTGAAGCCTGGTAACCCACATCCTCCACATAGATCTTTGTTGGGTTACCAGCCTCTTTTGTGCAATCAGCCAATTGCATAGACCGCTGCAGCGTTTCGAGCGCCGTGAGGCGTTCATTCACCGGATTCGGCAGGATGTAGATGTGGTATTCGCCACGAACGTAATAGATTCGCGCACCGACCATTGCCGTGAAGTCCGCACTGTCGCTCTGGGAAATCGCAAGGTCGATCCCAACCGCGATGCAAACCAACCGTACGCGCGTACCCGTGCGAACATCGTGATCTTCTTTCGGAAGCTGATCGTAGTACTGAATCCACTCGGGATGAATGACACGCTCGGCATTGGAAAGAATATGGAGGAGGTATTCGCGATGCCATGCCGATTCATCACCCACGCGCGCATATTCGGCGAGAATTGATGCTTCGTCTGGATACTTCTCGCGCCAGAGGCAGATGCCCGCATCATCGATGAGCGGATAGCTGCGATAGACTGAATGTCGATCTTTCTGTTCCTCAATTTGCTCCTTCGTACGTTGCGTCATGGAATCATCATGGAGGTAATTTCCGACGAGGAAGAAGCGCGTGCCGATGTCGCCTGCGGGCACCAATTCACTCACTACCCAATTGCGCGTCTTATTGCGGCTCTCGCGCGTCTGGACGGATTCAAGGTCTTCTATGTCGTCGCAGATGATCAAATCGGGTCTGTGCTCTTTATGTCGAAGCCCGCGAACGCTCTGATCGACGGAGACAGCCATGATTCGTACGCCGTAGTTGCTGATAACGAGAGAGGCATTACGCCATTCATCCTCTTCCTCGCGGAACGGTCCAAGGTCGTGGCGCAACAGTCGGTTGTTCTCAAGTTCCGTTCGGATGTTCTTTAGCATCTGTCGAGCCTGTTCCTGAGTTCTTCCGACGATCAGGATAAACTTCCGTTGTTCACTACCCATGATTGACCACAGGACATAGGAAAGTGTGATGAGTGTCGATTTCCCTGATCCACGAAACGCCACGATCGTCACACGGAGAATGTCTTTGTTCTCGGTGATGGCGAAAATCTCCCGGTGCAGGGACGCCATCGCATACTTCATGTAATGGGAGAGATAGAAGAGAAAGAACCAGAGATGGCTCTCACGAATGACGGCACGGCGTACTGCCGGATCTTTGAACATTTGCTCAATCAGAGCTTTCTGGGAGTGTGGAGATGTCTCCATGGGAAGAGGGGGAAATGGGTAAAGCCGCGAGGCGAATTGCCTCGCGGATAATGGATTCTTGTTCGGGGTTCAACGGATCTTGTTCGGCAAGCTTCGCCGTTACCTCTACGCGGTTCGCGTACTCGTTATGATGATTTTTGAGCCAGAAGATGATGGCCGTCATATTGCCTTCCCGAATCGCACCGAGGAGCTGTGACTCCGCGACATCGTTGACTAGCGACTTGCCCTCCTTCAGGGCGGTATCAGCTTCTTTCTCGAACGCCTCATCTTCTTTGCGCCAACGGTAGTAGGTTGTCCTGCCCGTTCCGGTTTTCTCACAAGCGACCTGCACAATCGGGGTCTTTTTCAGTTGCTCGATGAGAATGGATTTTTCCTGCTCTTGCCGCTGTTGTATCGCGAGTTCTTTACTCATGGCTTGTGGTGGAAATTTTCTTCGGCTTCGTTCCCGTAATTTTCTCCAGACGATCAAGAATGATTTGGCAGTAGGCAGGATTCAGCTCAACCATGGCGCAGCGGCGCTTGGTATGTTCAGAAGCGATTCCTGTCGTGCCTGAACCCGCGAACGGGTCATAGACCAAGTCCCCGATGCGTGAGGAATTCAGAATGAGTCGTCGCAAGATTGGAATGGGCTTTTCTGTGGGATGGAAAACATTTTTCGACGGCTTTGGATGGATGATCACACTCCTATCCTTCGATTTCATGAATTCATGCGTTCCAAGCCAGAAGTAGAGGATGGATTCGTGTTGTGGGGCGTAGTCGAGTCTGGCCATGACGGCAGCGGTCTTGATCCAATGCAGCATCTGCCCGAATCTCCACCCCGCTGCGGTCATCCCGTCATGGAAGGCGAAAAGCATCTTGTCCGAACAGAATGTATATCCGGCATTTTTTCGATTCATATGCGGGTGGACAGCGGCAAGCCATGTGTGCGTGAAAAGTGCAAATTCGCTGTCGCTCTGGAGATGGTCATTGGCAATCGGGACATGGGTTGTCTTGGTTTTTATGAATCCAGCTTTGCTTTCCACGTATGCGACGCCGTACGGAATATCGGTCAGAATAAGTGAGACACGGTTTTTGCCGAGTAATTTCGCAACGAGTGTCTTATCGCGGCTATCTCCGCATGCCACTCGGTGCTCTCCGATTTGAAAGATATCGCCAATGCTCATGGTTTGTTTTTTCATGATTTGATGAGGGAAGCTTTCTGACCTGTCATGGCCTCAAAGCGTCGAATAATAAGATCGCAAAACACGGGTTCAATCTCTGCCATGAAACAACGTCGTTTTAATTGCTCACAGCTCATTAAAGAGCTGCCACTGCCTCCCGTGGTATCAAGCACGCAGTCACCGATTTTTGTGCATCGTCGAAGCGGCTTGTCCGCTAAGGTAATTGGCTTCTGAGTTGCATGTTCATACTCGCTGCCCGGGATTCTGCGCTCCAGCCAGATATTCAGGAGATCGAGGATGTCATCCAACGCTCTGTTCCCTGAACTCACCTCACGATTCAGAATTTCGTCGAAGTTCTGATGCTTTTCCGAAAGGTACGGCTTTCCCTTGGTGGCATAGACGCATGCCTCGTAGCATTTGCCGAACGCGACACCCGGAACCGTATTTGCCGGGCCTTTTATCCAGAGACACGTTCTTCGATTCCTGAGACCAAGATCGGCGAAGATCCTCTGCATCAACCCTACATTTGTCTCATCGTTCCATCCGAAGATGTGGAGATCACTTTTCCCTACGGCAATTGCATTGGCGTAGATCGCCTGGAGAAATTTTTCGTACTCTTCGGGGGATTTCTTGTCGTTCGTTTTCCCTCCGTACTGCTTCTTCTGGCCGACTCCCTTGTTGTAGTCGAGCGAAATATTGTACGGAGTATCGATGTAAATCATGTCCATGCGCTCCTTGCCGACAAGACGGTCTACCACGACTCGATCCGTCGAATCTCCGCAGATTAATCTGTGCGAGCCGAGCTTGTAGAGATCTCCAAGCTTGGTTTTTGGTTTCTTGATCTGCTCCAGCTCTTTTTCGACATCGAATGCGTCCTCTTCAGTGGCAAGAGCGTCATCCCACACCGCAGCGAGGTCATGATCGTCAAAACCGACATCGAGCAGGACACCTATGTCGAAGGACTTAAGCAGATCCATGTCCCACTCTCCCTGGTCACGATTTAATCGGAGATTAAGTTCCTTCTCCTTCCGAAGATCAGGAATGTTGAGGGCGACAACCGGCACGGTTTCATATCCCAGCTCCTTCGCCATCGCCAATCGGAAATGCCCGCCGATCACAACGTTCCTGCGCTTCGGCGCACCGTTGATAAGGATCGGATCCACGAGTCCGAACCGTTTGATGCTTTCTTTAAGATCGCGCTGCTGCTTGTCGCTCCATTTTCTGGGGTTATACAGAGCAGGATTAAGCTGATCAATGGGTACATGCAGAATGCGGAGTTGTCCTGCCAATGATGTGGAATTTTTTGCTGGCATATATCCGTAGGGGAAAAAATCTAGGAATAGCCTAAATCCGAATGCTTTTGGCACATGAGATTGGTTTTTGTGTGCTATAGATTTACTTCATTCTCTGTTTTCTCATTGCATATTTCTCGCGCTTCTTTGCGTTGCGATGTTTGTCTTCGCACTTCTGCTTTCCACAGGTGTACTGCACCTTGATCCTAGGATCTGGCTCCATCGGCATATGGCAAATTTCACAACGCAGTTCCAGAAAATGCCCGATGACATCCTTCACTTTGCGTAATTCTCCCGTGAGGATGCAGATCAATTGGTTGAGGATGAAAATCATATAGTTCACGTACTCAGCTTTCATCAATATGGAGTCCTCGAGAGCGAGGATATATTTGCTTCGCGCTCGATGCGAAGAACGATGTGTATTGAAAAAACTCTGCTGTGTGAGGATGAAACGCCATCGGTCTATATCGCCGACCGTAAATCCGTACTTTTTTAGTAACTTTTCCGCCCATTGTTTTTGTTTGGGCTGTTTCAGCACTTCATGTTGTGCCAGCCACTCTTGCTCTGCTTCCTTTTCGTCTCCATCGTATTCCTTGAGTAGTTTCGCAAATGACTTTCGTCTCCATTTTTTATATTCCTCCCACTGTTCCTCCATCTCAAAGAAAAGACTGATGAATCGATAAAATTCAGCGAGTTGTGCCCGCATTTTTCCGTCGAATTCCTTGGGATCTTCACCCTTGATCCAATGGTCTTTCCATCGCCGAATTACCGCTATGGCTAGAAATTGATGCTCGTCGTACAGGTATTCGTAGGCATCTTTCACGTCTTCTAGTGTTGCTGGAGTTTCGCTAAAACGATGTCGCTCCTTCCATGCCGAAATTGGAAGGTCTACGGGGTAGGTCACTGCCGACTTTTCATATCCACGATCCAACCAGTCGTTGCCTCTAATGAAGACAGATCCCTCAACGTACTCCGTCTTATCGCCAAACTGCATCACTCCATATCCCACTTCCAATCGAACCGCCGGATAGAGCAAGCCTTCCTTGTGTAGCGCCTCAAGCTCCTTACGCGTCACCCGAACCCCATTTTCCTCGCAGTAGCTGATAAACATGTCCACTGGCCGCAAATTCTGCTGCCGGAAGGGAGGCTTTAGTGGATTGATCTTTGATTTTGGGATGGGTTTCTTCCTCATGTTGTCATTATACCCTTCCGAAATATTTTGCTGGCTGGTCGACCAAGACGCGCGAAAGGGCGGAGACCCGAATGGTTTTTGTGAATGGAACATCCCTTTTTATAGTGTTCCGAATGTTCCATTTACAGCCCTGATCCGAGTGGTTGGGCCAACCTTATAAAGGACTACCCTAAGGACCCCAAAGAACGCTAGACTGCCCCTTGCGAGACTGGAATGCTCCACCACACTTCGCTCTCGTTCACTTCGTTCACGAGAGCTTCGCGTGGCGAGCCATTTCTTGCATGCGAAGTGTGCCCCGCGTAGCTCTGCCCAGACACTAAGAAATAATGTTCGCCAGTTTCGTTTCGCCTGTAACAAATCGCAGAGCGAAGTGGGGCTTTTTCAGCTATATTCATCCGCTATGCACTATGTCTATATCCTCCATCTAGAGAATGGCCAGCACTATATCGGATGCACCGAAGACTTGAAGAAGCGATTGGGAAAACATAATCACCATGCCGTACCGACAACGAGCCGCATACGTCCTGATGAACTTGCCTTTTATGCTGCATTCAATTCAAAGGGAAAGGCATATGCATTTGAAAAATATCTGAAGAGCTCATCGGGGTTTGCCTTTCGCAATAAAAGACTTATCTGAAGAGCAAAAGTCGGTTCAAACAGAAACAGCTCGAGCTGAAGGGATTCGAACTTAAGTCCAGTCCACTGAGTTGCAATCTCTGCACAAGAGAGCAACGGTTTGCCCACTATGCCTGCCGACTTCAGAGATAAGCTGCCTGAGAGATGGAGAAACTACGATTTCACCAATGCAATTGGATTGCTGCTACTCATGAAAGAGATCCAAGAACAGGAACCACTGGATGACCCAAACGTGCTGAAGGTGGATGAGGATGGCACCCGACTGTACTAGGCCTGTTCCTCGCGTTTCTTTCTGTAGTGTTCAAGAACTCTTTCAGGAATGGGAATCTCATCCCAAGACAAAGATTCACTACCATCCTCATTCGAACTGACTCGCAAATTCTCAACTTTGCGAGCGTAAAGGCTGGGATTATGTCCACAGTGAATTCTTCCGCCATACATATCGAATTTTGCGGGATAGGGGTTATCTTTTTTGCGCTTCGCGTAGGACATTCTTTCGGAGAATGAATACGTCAAATTCGAGTACAGAACTTCTACATATTCCCGGACCTTTTCGTCTGACCAATGGGGACTGAGTATGGCGACCACCTTTTCAGGCATCGCGGCATGATCTCCAATCCACTCCCATGTAATAAGCCAAGCTTTCATAATGAATATAGCCATCTTTGCGCTATTCTATTCACATGTCGAGTAATGCAATGACCAGCGAAGATATCGTTAAGAGTGTTGAAAAAACTGAGGTTAATGA
>MFXW01000004.1:5937-17497 GCA_001787585.1 Candidatus Peribacteria bacterium RIFCSPHIGHO2_02_FULL_53_20 | reverse complement strand
ATTCAATGGCATCCCGAAAAACAGCTTCAATTTGTACCTAAAAGAGTGTGAATGGCGGTTTAACTCCCGAGATACTCAAAAATTGCTCAATTCTTTGCGGAAAATCATGAAATCGTATTAAGCTGTCCTATGTCAGCCCCTTTTGTATCTGTCCGTATCTATCTGGATGACAACGAGTGGTTGCTGCATACCAATGATTCTGAGCGAAGTCATTAATCGATCGTCCGCACCCTGAACGCCGAAATCCTTTCTCGGCTGATCGGGGTCCTGTTCGATCTGATCAAGAGGCAATTCTTTGAATGTTGCGACGAAGTCGGCCATAGAAATAGGGGTAAAAAGTAGGAGAATGTGGTCGCTTTCGATACTCATCTGATCGCGTCGACCACAACAGCCGCAATCGATGTGAAATCTGAAGACACGGCAACCCTACGTTTGCAAAAAACGACTTGTCAAAGTTTATTTTCTATTGCAAAGATTTTTTATTACGTGTAGTGTTGCCTCCGCGCGAAACACTACACGTAATAATATTTACAGAGAGATTGTCCATTCAATCTTTCCACAGAGGGACGCAAAGAACAAACTAACTTGTTGCGTTTGGGAGATGCTGAAAAACTCCGCCACCCGTTGCCGACAACCGGATGCGGCCTGCCGTTTCACGGTCCCTCGTGAACTCGCCAACCCGAAAGCCGGTGTCAGTGACGTGATCGGAGCCAACAAGATTCTGACGCTTCGCTTCCGCGTCGACGTTCCGGCATATCTACACTCGGGCTATGCCTACGTGCGCATTGTCGATGCGAATCACAATGTCCTTGCCGAAGAGGGCGCGGGACACGTCGGCAGGAACCGAGATCGGGAATTGGCGTCGGAGATTCTCGGCTTCCCCGTTTTGTTGAAGCGCCGACACGTGGTATCGTTCGACCGCCTGATGAAAGAAGTCTCGTCGAGCAACTTCGGACTCCTGATCGCGTTTCTCTTACCCGGATTCGCGGTGCTGTGGGGTGCCAGCTACTTTTCTGAGACAGTTGCTCTCTGGCTGTCCGGATCGGGCACGACGCCGACGGTTGTCCTGCGCGACCTCCCACGGCAGGAGTGCTACGACCGGATCGTGCTCACTCAATCGTGCCGACCGAAAAAGTTTCGCGAGGTAGGCGGACACTTCGCCTTCCTTCGCACGATCATTCAGGCTTCCCGTCAAGGATGGAACGACGGATTTGACTTCGGTCGGGACGATAACGGACTCGTCACTCAAAGCCGGCTGGGGAAGCAACGTAAAGCGCATTATGTTGCTTGGTAGGTCTACGTCAAAATGTGGACCCCAACGATGTCGGTTGGAGTTTTACGAAGACATTTTTCGGTTTAACTGTCAATTTGAGGCGGTTTGCCGAAGAAGGAGGAGTCCCTGAGTTTCGGATATTTGAGCCATGTGCTGACGCGGATTTCGCAGTATTGTTTTCGTTCCTCATTCTGAATCGCGCTGCAGAAGGAAGCGTCTTTTTCTTTGAAAGCGTAACCTTCTTCGCATTCGTATCGAACAATCGGGTGGTTGATGTACCCGCACTCGTGAATTCCGGGCAACCACCATGTCCGTGTTCCCCAGCACCACTCTCGTAGGTCTTTACGCTGGTATGTGGCGCAATTCCCGATCTCTGGTTTTGTGAGAAGGAACTCCCCTTCAGGACTGTTTCTGTTGCAGTAAACCTCGTTGCGCGACGTGAAGTAGCACGGTTGTCCGGAAAATAATTTCCCCCCCACTGTGCTCAGGCACTCAAGCCCATAGTCGCTTGGAAGCAGCAGCTCGCAGACTGACGGGTTGAGCGTGAGCATGGCGACTTGATATACGCATCCTGCTCGCAATTGAGCAGGTTGTGGTCCAAAGGGATCGAGGACGACAAGATTCCAGCACTCATCGGGCGATCGCCCCTCATTAACGATGTGCTGTGCCAGCGTGTATGGATTCCAATTGATGTAGACTCGGCGAAGTTCGAACGAATATGGCCAAGCGAGAACACCTCCTGCAAATGCAACGACCGTAACGATTGCCAGAACGAGATGGGAGCGTAGTCTCACAAGTTGTGGAGCGAGCATACGTGTGACGGGATTACTCTACAATCGCATTGCCCACTGCATCATAGCCGTCGAATACAAAGTTCTCCGCCTTCCACCAGTCTTCCTCTGCATTCGGTCCGTTGGTGAACGTAGATTTCACCGGATCACGCACAAAGAACAGACCTTCCCAATGGTCGCTGCGTTCGGTGAGCGATGCGGAACTGGAACTGATTCGCTGCGGGGTGAAGAGAGATGCAACGCCGTTCTGCGGATCTTTTCCACGATTAAGGAGTGAAGAGAACAACGTCACCGCGAATCCGTGCTCACGCCAGGGGTCCAGAAGAACTTCGTCCACAACCTCGACACCGAGGGCAATCAGGTAGTGCTGCCGTAAAAACGTATGCACGGCCGGTTGATCAAGCACACTTTCTTCGTAGTTTTCGGGTGCTTCAACGCGAAAAGCATATTGTGCGGTGAGGGCACGATCCCGATCTCCATAAAAGCTGCTGTGGAAAGCGTAGGATGTCGTGGCAAACTCGGAGAAATCCACCTGGGACTCATCGTAGTAGATCCCACCTAGAAGCCACGTATCCTTTGCTGGATCAAGCGCAACAATGGCATTCACCTTTCCATCCATCCGCTGGGCAAGTTCGAAGGCGACATATGAGCCCCAGCTATGGCCAATGATATTGAGATTCTGAAGATTATTGCTCGTGAACCCGACGGCTTTAAGCTGATTAGACACCCATCTTGCCACTGCTTCGATCCACCTGGAGCCGTCCAGTCCGACGCTCGATGCAGCCGCGTTCCAGTTTACCGTGACAACTTGAACGCCAAACGCCGATAGATTGCGAGCAAGTGCACTCATCTGATCGAAGGCATCACTATCCTTTCTTCCATGCACGACAACCCACAGAGGATTGGACGGGTTGAGAGTCTGAACCTCAGTCGGTTCCTTCATCTTACCAGTCGCTGTATTGAGCTCCCTGACCGTCATGCTCAATGGCATTGTCACCGAACTCTCAGGGATGCTGATCCTTCCTTGAATCAACTGCGTGGTATAGCGCGACATTTCTAGGCGCACGGGGATCGGCGGTAACTCAAACCGACTGTAATCGGTTGACGAAGTAAACGGATCAACGGGGTAATCCGTGAAATCACTTATCGTTATTGTGTACTCGCCAGCAGGCAATACGGCGCTAATTGATTCGCCGGAAACCGGAACAGCGTTGCCATGTTCGTCCATCTTTTCGGAAATGTAGTCGCCACTCACCAAAGTGCTTCCATGAAGCCGAAGCGAAAGATTTGGGTGCGTGGGCAGCGGTAGCCACTGCCGACGTCCGAGCGAGATCGGTAGCAGCTTGAACTCAATCAGAGGTTCTGTTTCAATCCCGCGCCGTTCATGTGGAGTCCGATTCTGGGGGAGTAGTGGCCGTGAGTGAGACTCAATGGAAAACCCTGAATCTTGTAGTTGCTCTTGCCGCGACCTCGGCGGCAATCGCAAGCGTTTTAGTTGGTTTTTGTGGTGTCTTGCCTCTGGAATACTCTTCTTGGAAGCCTGCGCTTTGGATAGCAGCGGCAGTTTTTGGCATCCCGGCCATCCTGAGTACTTTGGCATTCTTCGGTGTTGGGGCATGGGCATGGGTTGGAAAACTTCATAGGCGTTCCGTCGCAAGGCCACAACTACCGGCCGCATTCTCAGAAATCGCGGATACCCCGGTTACGGTCATCGATGTTTTGGCCTGCTCAGACGGCAAAGAGCCTGCCTTTGTGTTTGCAGAATCGCTGATACGTGGTGTTTTGGGAAAGGCACAGTTGGCTATGTCCCCGATTTGTGCCCATGCACTGTGTTCTTTCAAACATGTCGTCAGTGATGAAGAGGGAAACGAGTGGGTCCAATGCGTTTTCCCACCAAACCTAACGGCGAAGTTCCGAGAATTCAGCAACAAGGTCCGAAGAGTTGAAAAAAAACAAAGCTACGTGCAGCAGATTCTAAATGACGGGGACCAGTCACCAGATTACATCGTATTACCCAATTTGTGGGGAGAAGGTGTCTCGCGACCGTTTGGACGTGACTATGAGCGTCAACTGAAGGACTCTGGTGTCAACGGTGTTGCCCTGACCCAGGTTTGCCTTTTCGATTCCAAGCGAAACAGGTTAGTGCCGAAGGCCGCTTTCAAAGTGTTCATTTTCAAGGAAGGAGAGCTCAAGGATGGCAAAGATCTGCGGGATTTCATGAAGTTCTATAGTGGAATGTGTGCGCTCATGCTTCACGTGACGTTTCGGATTTTCGATGTCACGTATGAGGAACTTGCCCAAGCGACATATGTTTCCAATTTCGGGAGCCATGAAGAATGACCGAGTATCGCGAAGAAGCAAGGAGGATTGATATGGTAGATGACAACGGTTCTGCGCCGACCGCAACTCCGGCCCAGCTTGGAAACTGGCTGTCAATGGCGTCGGAGATGCCTGAACGGATTTCCGATGAAAAACTTTGTTACATTCTGGAACAAGGCCGAATGGAACGTGCGGCTAGGAATGAGGGCGGAGGTGCCACAGAACACGAATCAGTCAGCAGTCCCATCACAACTGAGCCAAAGACCAAGGAGAACTAAGGGCTACTTGCTGAATACAGTTTTTGATTGGCACCCCTCGTCTATGTGGCTTTCTGAGAGAAGACTCGTCGTCGCCATACCACGTCGGCGGGCTCCCTCGACTAGAATCTGCACCAAAGATTCATCACTGAGGCGTTCGGGGCTTGTGTGCGCTGACGCAAGCCAATTGCCGAGTTCCGCCGGTGAGCATGTATCCGCTTTGGCTGGCAGGTGAGTGAATTTCTTCTGCACCCACTTAGCCTTACAGGAACCTCGGTATCGCGCAAGGGGGTAGCGTGCGTTTGCTGCCAAGTCCGTTCGTTCAGATTGCTCGATTGCCGTGCTCTCGGGCACGCTCGGCAAGATGGAGGAGGTATCGAATTTGTGTGGCCCGGCGTCGCCGACGCCGGGGGAAAGCGGGTTTCGGCGAAACCCGCCCACACAAATTAGGACACTGAAGGGGAGTTGCCATGCTCAGACGATGGAGATGAACCATCGCCGGAGGCTTTGGCCGAGTTCGAGCAAGCGTTGCCCGACGTCCTTGAAAGGGTACCCGGACTTCTCGGAAAGCTCACTCTTGACGGCCTCGAACCGAAGAAGTTCGCCCACGACCGAATTCTTGAGCCGTTCAGCGACGACCTGAAAGTTAACCAAGGTGACCAAAGTTAAACTTGGCTAAAAGAAGCCAGTTACCCGAAAGAAAAATCTGATTTTTTTCGGTGATTGTGGCTCATTTTCTATGATGTTGATCATCAATACTTGGACTAAATTCCATAACAAAAATGGCCGACCATTTTTTTGAAATTAGTCTGATTTTACTCGACCTCACATGGCTAACTTTCTCTGCATTTAGCCAATGTTGGCTCATAGATTTTTTTGATTTTTGTAGATATGCATAGCAGGAAACCACAATAAACAATGCTCCCACCATTATACCGTTACACGATCATGCCACCGCCTCCTCCCTCACAAATGTATCCGTCTGTATCAGCACTCCTCTCTCCTTTTCATTCTCTTTGCGTGCAAAGAGTGTCGTGAGCACCCAGAAACCGCCGACCACATAGAAAAGCGACGGCACGAGAAGGAATGCAATCGAGTGGAGGAACGACCCAGGAGCCGCCCCCGCAAGATCGCCAAGGGTTTTAGGGTGCGTGGGCAGGAGATCCGGAAGCGTGACGGTGAAGTTGAAAAGACCGTGGAGCACCGTTGCAAGAACGAGACCCGTGAGAAGCATCTGCACGCGGAAGACTGCTTTCTCCGGAAGTCGCAGGAACTTGCTGAATGTGTACGCGACGATGTATTCCCTGCCCTCACGCTCCACATCATTCACGAGCGGAGCTGCGAAGATCGCGAGCCCAAGGAAGTATCCCATCACGCCGGTGGAGAGAATATGCACCATGCTCGTGAGGATCGATCGACCGACGACATTGCCGAGGAATTCCCCCCACTGGGGAGATTCCGGCATCAAAAGATACTGCTGGACGAACCCAACGAAGTACGTGGGATTGAGGATGTTTTCGGCAAAGGCGAAGCCGATGGCGACGATCACGGCGAGCTGCATGACGTCATCGACGCTGCTCACCACCCCTTTGGCGCTGCGGCTGCAGACCCACATTTTGCTCGACTCCTCGATGAATCCGACGATCATGAACGTGATGAGCGACGAGACGAGCGTGGAGCGGATATCCGGCATCCCGGCGAGACTGCCGCTCACGAATGCTGTTGAGCTTCTCGAGAAACTCTCGGGAGTGATCGTGAAGAGGAAGAACTGGAGTTGCACGCCGCTGCGGACGAGCATGTCATAGAAAAGGATCGGCACGGTCGAGAGCATGCCCGCGAAGAACATCAGCAATGTAGAACTTAACTTCTGGACGTGCTCTTGGAGAAAAAGCACACACCAGATCGCCGCGGGAATCGCAGCCACAAGGATCGCGATGAGGTGCGCCTTGATCAGCTCCGCCGGCTCCTGCCAGAGAATATGCACGGCCATGAAGAGGACAAATGTTCCGAGTACCGTCGCCTTGATGGAAGCGCTCCACGGACCAAAAAGCATTCGCCATGTGAGCGCAATGCACACGATGCCGAGCGCGACGACGAATGGATCGTCCCCTGCTTCCCCAGCAAAGATCGCACGCTGGAATCCGAGCAATGCAAAGGTAAGGAGTGTGCCGAGTCCGAACGCAAACGCATATTCGCGCACGCACTTGTACTGCCATTCGGCGATTGCCCAGAACACCGCCGCAGATCCGAAGAAAAGGATCGCACGTTTCAATCCCTCCGCCCCCGCAAATGGCGCGATCGCCCCGCCACCATGGGCGACGAGACCGATGATCGCGGCTGTGGAAATCAACGTAAATGTGAGAGCCCCAAACGGCGGTAACGGCTTTTTCCCTTTGCCGGGAGCATGCAGAGTCAGCCAGTGAACACTGATGACCCCGAGCCATATGTGCGTGAGAAGCAGTCCCGCAACGGTCAGAATGGCAACGGCGAGGAAGAAGAGACCGAATCCATGGGAGGAAACTCCTGCGGCTTCTTCAGCATGGGCAAGCACGGGAAACCCCAGCGCCAGAGCGCCTAGGAATCTCCCAGAGTGTCGGAGTGAGAGAATGTGCATATTTCTACTATTTTAACACATTTTGACAGTATTTGAAATAGGTGTTTATTTGACATATCTTTCCTCTTTCCTCTTTTCTCTTTACTCTTCGCCTATGCCCGCCACTTCCCTCGATCAAGTCGTCTCCCTCTGCAAACGCCGGGGATTTGTTTTTCCAGGATCGGAAATCTACGGAGGGCTGGCCAATACATGGGACTACGGACCGCTTGGGGTAGAAGTGAAAAACCGCGTGAAACGGGAGTGGTGGAAGACATTCGTGCACAGGAGAAACGATATGGTGGGGTTCGATGCAGCGATTTTGATGAACCCCAAGACATGGGAAGCCTCCGGCCACGTCGGTGGGTTTGCCGATCCTTTGGTCGATTGTCGCAAGTGCCGGCAGCGATTTCGCGGGGATAAACTTCTTGAAGACAAACTTGGCGTAGCTGCTGCTGCGGTTCTCAATCTTGATCAGGTACAGCCGATGCTCATTGCGGAGAAAGTGAAATGTCCCACCTGCGGAAGTCTCGATTGGACGGAAGCGAAGAGGTTCAATTTGATGTTCAAGACGCATCAGGGTGTGATCGAAGATGAAGGCTCACAGGTGTATCTCCGTCCAGAAACCGCACAAGGCATCTTCGTGAACTTCAAAAATGTGCTCCAGACCTCCCGCATGCGCTTGCCATTTGGCATAGCGCAAATCGGCAAAGCGTTCCGCAATGAAATCACACCGGGAAACTTCACCTTCCGCACGCGGGAATTCGAACAGATGGAAATCGAGTACTTCGTAGACCCAACTGTGCACTCGGCTCTCCGACCCGAACAAGCGTTTGATCAATGGAAAGAAACAATCTGGGATTGGTACACAGAACTCGGGATCTCCAAAGACCGATTGCGTGTTCGCGAACACGAACAGGATGAACTCAGTCACTACAGTTCCCGCACCCTCGATATCGAGTACCAGTTCCCGTGGGGATGGGGAGAACTCCTCGGACTCGCCAATCGCGGAGATTTCGATTTAACTCAACATGAGAAATTCTCGGGCGAAGATCTGAAATACACAGATCCCGAAGATGCGACGATCAAGTTCCTGCCGCACGTGATCGAACCTTCTTTCGGCTGCGACCGCACGGTTCTTACGCTTTTGCTTGAAGCCTACACCGAAGAGGAAGTGCATGGCGACAAGCGTACGGTGATGAAGTTCGATAAAAGGATCGCTCCGGTCGACCTTGCGATTCTTCCGCTGAGTAAGAAGGAAAATCTTCTCGGGAAAGCACAGGAGTTGTATAAAAAAATTGTTCAAGAAACGGATCTCGTCGTCGATTTCGACGTCACCGGTTCTATCGGCAAACGCTACCGCCGCCAGGATGAAATCGGCACGCCACTCTGTATCACCGTCGACTTCGGCACGATCGGCGAGGACCCTGCGCAAGGAGAGAAAGACACGGTGACCATCCGCGACAGAGATACGCTGAAGCAGGAACGCATTGCGATCGGAAGCATCCGCGAGAAAATTGCGGAGGCGTGGAGGAAATGATGCCAGAGGAGACGTGCCAACGGCACGTCTCTACGGATGCATTTCATCCATGATCTGACCTTTCCTTCTTCGTCGCACCCACGCAAACCCTGCTCCCGCTCCGGCGGCGATGACGGCAACTGCAGCAGGACCGGTGTCGCCCACAGGACCGCGGGTGGCAGTGAGAGGTTGAATGCTTGCAAGCGGGAGTTGCCAGGGAAGAGGCTGCGTGGAGGGGCTTCCCGGGAAGCGTACGGAACCGATTGGAGGAAGGTTGGTGCTTCGCGCTGCCCAGGACGGGAAGGCGATGGTCGAAGGAGCAAGGACGGTATCAGGCTGACAGATATCCGAGCAACCATCTTGGAAGAGAGTATTGCCGTCGTCGCAGCGCTCACCGGGGCTGAGGGTGCTATCTCCGCAACGAGCCTTGGAACAATCGGTGTGACACAAGGCAGTGGGAGCATCGGCGTTGCGTTGTCCGTCATCGCATTCCTCGCCGAGATCGACTGTACCGTTCCCACAGGAGTAGGAGAGATAACGGCAAGTGCGGAGATCACAGCCGTACGGGAGTGCGGCATTGTGGAGACGTGGCTCGCAGACTTCATCGAGGGCGCGCTGGAGGATGCCGTCACCGCAGGAGCCTCTCTCGAGGAAGCAGCTCGAAGTGCAGCCATCGCGATTACGGGCATTGAAGTCATCACATTCCTCCCCGGGCTGCAAAACGCCATCGCCACAGAGGAGAGCGGAGGCAGTGCGGGGATCGGAGGAAGTCTTACAGGTGCCATTGCGGCAGAAGGAACCCTGCGGGCACTGGGCATCGGAGACACAGAGGGGCGTGACCTGACACTGACCGTTCACGCATTGGGCACCCAGAGGACACTGGGCATCGGTCTTGCAGGGAACGGGGACGGTGCAGGTGCCGTTGATGCATTTGCCGCCACCGCACTGGGCATCGGAAGTGCACTGCTTTTCTTCGAGGATGCACGAGGGAGCGCAGCCATCACTCGGCTTGATGTTCCCGTCATCGCACTGCTCCGGAGGTTCGAGGAGACCGTTGCCGCAGAGAGGAGTGCCGAGAACTTCACGTTCAGGCAAGCAGGCGGCAGAGCAGCCGTCGCCATCGCGGCGATTGCCGTCATCGCAGCTTTCGCCGGGATCAATGGCAGAGTTGCCGCAAGAGGCACGGGCGCAGTCGGCGGCGGTGTCGCAGGTATTGGAACCGGAGCCGGAAACGGGAACGCAGGCATCATTCTCACATGCCCTGTGGGAAACGGTGCCGCAGCCGAGGAGTGGATCGCAGGCGTTGGCACCCTCTCCGAGAAGGGAAAGACAAGCGTTTTCGTTACACGCAGTGTGGGCGACGATGCCGCAGCCAAAGGCGGGATTACAGAGATCATTTCCTTCTCCAAGCACGAGGATACAAGAGCTTCCCTCACAGACGAGGCGCAGACCGTCTTCAGACGAGGAACTGGAGAAGGATGTCGAGGAGACAGAGGAGGACGAAGTCGTGCACGTCTGTCCAGGCGCTACGCAGGCATTGGTGCCGGGACCGGAGACGAGAACGCAGGTATTGCTCTGGCATTCGGTGTGGGTGCCACAGGGGATCTGGTCGGAGCAATCGTTGGGAGCGATGTCGGGGAGCGTGACGCACTGGTTTTGGGCGGTGCACTCGGTGTGGGTCTCCTCGATGCAATTGCCGCAGCCGAGGACGGGATCACACTGGTTTTGCCCTGCTCCGGGAACAGGGATACAGGCGCAGTTGGTGGTGTCGCAGATGGTGTGGGTGATGGAAGAGGAAGCGCCGGAAGACCGTGAAGACAGAGAACTCTGGCTGGAGCCGGAGGAAGCTGAACTCGACGATGGAGGAGCACAAGCATCTCCCGGTTCACAGTCATTCGGACCGGGGACAGGAAGAACAACACAAATGGAGTTTTGGCATTCAGTATGGGAGCCGCAAGGAATGTCCTCGGAACAATCGTTGGGACCGGGGCTGTCCACGCTCAAGCATTGATTCTGGGCGGTACATTCGGTGTGGGTAGGTTGGCATCCGCCGAGAATGGGATCACAGGCATTGTCGCCAGGACCAGAGAGAACCGTGCAGACGGTGCCCCGGCATTCGGTGTGCGCATTGCAGGGGATCTGGTCGGAGCAGTCGTTACTGCCATCGCCAAGAACTTCAATACAGAGCCCGCTATCGCTGCATTCTGTATGCTCACCGATACAGTCACCACAACCGAGGACTTCGGAACATTCGTCATCGCCAAGACCTGGAATGGAGATGCAAGCGCATTCGTCTGCGCATACGGTGTGAGTGGGATCGGAAGAAGCCGCCGAACTCCGTGCGGAGGAAGAGGAAGAAGTGACGCATGTAGAACCGGGTTCGCAGGTATTGGTACCCGAAATGGGCAGGACAATGCAGGTGTTATTGACGCAATCTGCATGGGAACCGCAGGGGATGTCATCACTGCAATCATTGGGACCTTCTTCATCGACAGTGATACAGCGGTTGTCATCCGTGCATTCGGTGTGAACGGGACTGCAGCCGAGGACAGGGTCGCACTCGTTCTCACCTCCACCAGGGAGAATGATGCAGACGGAATCTTCACAGGCAGTGTGCTCACCGCAATCGATGATAGAGGAACATTCGTTGGGACCGTTCTCATTGAGAGTGATGCATTGATCCTGGGCGTTGCAAACGGTGCGATGGATGTCGCAACCGAGGACGGGATCACAGTCATTGGTGTCTTCACCGGGAAGGACGATGCAGGCGGTGTTATCGGGAGTGCATTCGGTGTGCTCACCGCAATCGAT
>MFXW01000004.1:0-5911 GCA_001787585.1 Candidatus Peribacteria bacterium RIFCSPHIGHO2_02_FULL_53_20 | reverse complement strand
ATCGGGAGTGCATTCGGTGTGCTCACCGCAATCGATAGCTGAGGAACACTCATTGGGACCAGGGGCAGAGACGGTGACACACTGGTTGCTGGCATTGCATTCATTATGGGTGCCGGGACTGCACCCAAGGATGGGATCACACTGGTCATTTCCAGCACCCAGGATTTCCACGCAGGCGACATTGTTGATGCATTCAGTGTGAGTGCTGGGGAAAGCACTAGCACTGGAGAAAGAGGCGGCAGAGGAATCTGCGCAAGGATCGCAGACGAACGGGATCATGTCGCAAGATTCGGTCTCCGGATTGAACGTGCATGTACCGATTCCCAAAGAAAGGCACGTCTGTGCGTCGCAGGGAAATGCAGGATTCGCGCCACACAGCTTGCATCGCTGACAGCTCCGGATAATTTCAGCGGGAACTTCGGGGCACGCACTGCTCTGCAACGATGCGTTGCTTCCTGATGACGGATTCGATGCGGTCGAAGACGCCGCACAGTGAGGATTTGCCGGGCACTGCGCGGGGTCCGCAGAACAGGATCCGACGAAGAGGAAGCTGGAATAGACGCAAGGACCGAGGCTTCCGCATTCGGTCGCATCGCAGAGATTGAAGAGACCGCTGCCGCAATCGCTGCAAGCATCACATGCAGGAGAGCGGCATGAGCTAGAAGAACTCCCACTCGAACGTGTGGAACTGAGATCCGAAGAAAGGCTGAAAGAGAAACTGAACGAGAAGCTACGGGAACTGTTGCTGGATGCCGAAGACTTAGAACTGCCGGAGGATGCACTGGAAGGTGAAGAGCTTGTGACACTGGAATCCGACGAACCCGAGCCATCCGAAGAGTTCCCTTGGGAACTTCCGCCACTCGACCCTCCGGAAGATGCTTGGCACTGGCTCGCGTCGCACGAAAGCGTTACCGGGGTGAAGACACATTTGCCTTGCGTGCAATCGGGTACATCGCAGGAACGGGTACAGGATGCAGCTGCGCAATTGCCGCAATGCGTCAATCCGCAATCTCGCGTGGTGGAACACCCGGTGATGGAAGTAGTGGAGGAAGCCGAGGACCCTCCGCAGCATGCCCAGCCTGCAGTGGTACAGCATGCATAAGCGCCCGGGTTATTTCTGCTGCAATCCTGGATGATGTACGCGGGATCGCAGAGAACGGAACTCTGGGAAGAAGCGCTGGAGGCGGAAGAAGGTTTACTCGAGGCGGAGGAAGAGCCGACGCATGTGGTGCCCCAGCAAACAACCCAACCCTGGTCATTGCTGCAGACACCGGCCTTGCAGCTGGGAACATCGCAGTACTTGGAACATCCGGGACCGCTGCACGTTCCGCAGTTCACCACGCCGCAGTCAGCACTCACGGTGCAGGCTGCAGAAGAGGTACTCCGTGCGGAGGAGCTTTGGGAGGAGGCAGAGGAAGTGGAAGAGACCGAGGAAGTGGAAGAAGTATTGGAGGAAGCAGTCGAAGATCCGGGAGTGCAGCTGGGATCGGAACCGGAGGAGCAGGGTTCCCAATCACTCTTGGCGGAACACGAGCCGCCACTGAGGCACGTGAAGCGCACCCACCACTGCTGGCAAGCACCCTGCACGGGCGGCTGGTAGGGGTTCCCGCAAGTCGTCAATGGTACGTCGTAGCCGCAGTCGGTGTTTTTTGTACAGGCGGAGGAGCTACTGGAGGAGGCACCTGAGGACAGGGAAGAAGCAGCGGAGCTTCCCGGAAGCGGACACTCACCCGTGGGATAGGGATCGCGAACGGGTGGATTTTCCGTCATCCAGTCGTAATCCCACCCAGGCTCGATGCTGCAGTCATCGGAACCGAGACCACAAACCTGAGTGCAGGCTCCCCAACCGGGAAATGCAGGATCGACAATCGAAGTATCGCATTCGTTGTGGATCTCCATGGGCTTGCAGGGATCCTGACCGGCACAGGGGTGTGGACATTTGCACTCGTTGCCGCACTGGGTGGAGGGACCGGTGTAGTACGGGAGGTAGCACATGACTCCGCTACACGTGGAGCTTTGTGAGGAAGAGGCGGAAGAGGAAACGGAGGAAACAGAAGAGATGGAGGAGGGGGAAGAGGAGGAGGATCCGATGCAATCTGCATCCCATCTGCATTCGTCAGCCCCGGGACCGCATACCCGACCACACTCTGGCTGACCATTACTCAGCAATACGCATCCCCTGTGATCTTCGGGTGCACATGGATTTTGACCCGGGCAAGCTGGGCAAGAGCAAATTCCACTGCCGCAAAGCGTTGCGGGCTCACCGGAAGGACAGATTCCGCAACCGGAGGAGGAAGAGCCAATGGAGGAAGTAGAGCTGCCACTTGCGGGACTACTGGGAGGAGGAATGGAACTGATCGACCCCAAGAAGGCCACACTGGATTTGGCGGAGGATTTTTTGCTTGCCGAGGTGGCGCTGCTTGCACCCGATGATGGAGGAGTGACGGATGATTTTTGCGATCCCGTTGAAATAATCGGCGCGCAGTAGAGCCCCGTGATGCCGAGCTTGCACGCGGTGAAGGGACCGCAGCAGATACTGCCGCAAGGTGTGGGGCATGAAGAGGTACTCGAAGCTTTCGAAGAACTTCCGCCGGAAGAAGAAAGACCACTTGAAGGAGCAGACGATGTACTGCTCCTCTGGGAACTCGCCGCCCCATGGCAGTCGCTGTCAGAGCTACATAAATCCGGTCCTGCGCCGCAGGCGGTGGAATCACAGCTTGCAACACCTGTGTAGTAATTCGTCACGCACTCACTGTGATAAACGGTATTGCAGGCGTTTTGCCCGGGACAGCTCTGGCATGTGTATACGCCATTGCAACATTCCGCAGTGCCCCAAATGCAAGGACTTCCGGCAACACAACCACTGGAATTGGCACCGCTGGATCCACCTCCAGTGCTCGATCCGCCCCCAGTGCTCGATCCCCCACCACCGGTTGTGCCACCGGTCGTGCCCCCCGTTGTTCCACTTGTTCCCCCTGTGGTTCCTCCAGTGGTGCCGCCCGTCGTACCACCGGTGGTACCGCAATTCCCGTTGGGAGCATCGGAACAGAATCCCAGATTGCAGACGCAATCGAAGCAGCTGGGATCGCCGCAATAGCCGTTATCCACGCACCAATCCACCGGACTGGAGCCTCCCCCCGGATCATACGGTGCGCACGAGCAATCGCCTCCTCCGGAATACTCCTGAGAACAATCGCCACTTGCCACATCACATGTTCCGTCGAAACAGGTATCTGCGCCGGGGGGAGACGTATCGAGGGGCGGGACTTCACAATCACTATCCGCGATGCAACACGCGGCATCATCATTCTCACATACTCCGGCATCACAGCTGTCTGCCGTGCAGGCTTTGCCATCATCACAATCCCCATCGTCGTCACATGGGGGAGGGGGTCCTCCGTTGCAAACCGGGATAGTATCGCACTTCTGACCATAAAACACTTCCCACGACCGGCAATCGCTCTGACTTATAGCTCCCCTGCATAGGTTAGCCAAGTCATCCCTACAACAATTCGGCAAGTCACCCGGAGCCACCTGCCCAAAAAAGCCGTACCAGCTCACTGAGCTCAACAAAAACCCTAGAACCACGACAATACCGAGCGCGAGTACTATCTTCTTGCCACTCCATTCTCTGATTCGGAGAAATTGCATAAAGATACCCTTTTGTGAAGTTTACAGAATGAGAAATAGCGCAGCGAGAAAAGAAAACGGGAATGACTTGCCAAAAAATATTTTCATCTTCTTGAGAAAATAGCACCCGATCATTTGCCGCAAGAACCCTTTTCATGGTACAAAGCCAGCGCACTGTCCGCTGATCGCTGCGGTCCTGCCCAGCACCTTTTTCTGCTCTCATGAGCGAACACGAACGGAAAAAGATGCTGGGATCCTCCGCATTCAGGCGAAATGACGCGATAGTAAAGCCCCCAAGGACACTATCAACGGTTCACCTGTCTTGAGCATTGCACGCTCATGCTTCCCTCCAGGATCTTCGGATCCGAACCCGCCTGCCGACCGTAGCTCCCAGAGGAGCGAAGGCTGGAACCCGAACCCGAACCCTAATCCTAATCCTAACCCTAATCCTAACCCAAACCCCATGGTCACCATCCCCGCCGAAAAAGAACTCCTCGCAGCCGCCTGCCACATCGGTCACCGCAAGGAGAAATGGAATCCCCGCATGGCGCCGTACCTCTACGGCATCCAGCGTGGCATCCACGTCTTTGATCTTACGCGCACGCATGAGTGCCTGAAGCAGGTGTGTTCGGCACTGGGCAAACTCCATGCAGAGGGCAAAACGATCCTCTTCGTATCAACAAAACAGCAAACGATTCCCCTCATCGAAGAACTTGGAAAATCCCTCGGGCAACCAACCGTCACAAAGAAATGGATCGCGGGACTCCTCACAAACTGGAGCAACATGAAGCGCCGCCTCAAGTACTACCTCGATCTCCAGCACTCCTTCCAGACCGGCGAAGTCGAGAAGTACACGAAGAAGGAACAGACGCAGCTCAGGAAAAAACTCACGAAGCTCGATGCCGCGCTCTCAGGGGTAGCGCAGATGACGCAACTTCCCGATGCCGTCGTCGTCGTCGATGCGGTCCGTGACGTGGTCGCCGTTCGCGAGGCAGTCAAGCTCCACATTCCCCTGTACGGCATCTGCGACAGCAACGCAGACCCCTCTGATTTCACGCTCTGCGTTCCTGCAAATGATGACGCTGTGAAATCTGTCTCCCTCATTCTTTCGACGATCAACTCCGTCCTCTCAGAGAGCAAGAAGAAAGCATCATCCACAGAATAATTCTCCATTCTCAATTTTCAATTTTCAATTCTCAATTATTGTATGCCAGTCTCCGCCTCCGACGTCATGCAGCTTCGCGCCCGCACAGGCGTGTCGATCAATGAGTGCAAGAAAGCCCTTGAAGAAGCCGATGGCAATGAAGAGAAGGCCATCGAGATTCTTCGCAAACGCGGGATCGCCACCGCATCAAAAAAGGCGGGGCGTGACCAGTCCGAGGGGCTCGTCTTCATCGAGCAGTCGGGGACCAAGGCGGCAGTCGTGACGCTCAAGTGCGAGACGGATTTCGTCGCCCGCGACAGCAATTTCCAGAATGTCGGCAAGGCGATCGTGAAGGCGCTTTTTGCAGGCGGCGAAGCAGCGGCGAAGAAGGTGGCGGACGAACAGGTTCCCGCTGCCGTCCAGAAGCTCGGCGAGAATATTTCCCTCGGTGAAATGCAGGTGATCGAAGCACCGATCATCGGCGTGTACGTCCACAGCAACAGCAAAATCGGCGTGGTCGTCGCCCTCGAAGGAGGAAGCGTCGATGCCGCGCGTGATGTCGCGATGCATGGAGCCGCACTCAATCCCGCGTATGTTCGTCCGGAGGAGACGGATGCCGGGGCGCTCGAAAAGGAACGCGAAATCTGGCGCGAGCAGCTCAAGAAAGAGGGTAAGCCCGAAGCGATCTGGGACAAGATCATGCTCGGCAAGGAGAAGAAGTTTCGCGAAGAAAACGCTCTCCTCACGCAACCGTTCGTGAAAGATCCCAGTAAGACGGTTCAGGGATATCTGGGATCGGCGAAGGTGAAAACGTATGTGCGGGTGGCGGTCGGGTAGGCGTGCATTGCTTATTTCCCCTGCATCTTTTTCGCCTTCAACTGTGTCTCGACCATCACAATGAGCTGCTTGATCGTCATCTCGCGCTTGACGAAATATTCATCCACTCCCAAGGCTTCGGCGCGCGCTCTGCTGTTCTGATCACCGAAGTTCGTCAGTGCGATCACGGAAAATGAGCGCTGTTCCTTTGGAAATTTCTCGAGCACCTGAAAACCGTCCATGATCGGCATGTGAAAATCCAGGATGAGGATATCCGGGGATTTCTCTAAAATCGCCGCCACAGCCTCCTCGCCATTTTGC
>MFXW01000003.1 GCA_001787585.1 Candidatus Peribacteria bacterium RIFCSPHIGHO2_02_FULL_53_20 | reverse complement strand
AGAAAGTGGAGGAGCGCGAAGCGATCGCAAAGGATCTGGAGCATATGGATCGTGAAAACAAAGATCTTGAGAAGATGGATATGACGATGGATGCATTCTATGCGCAGTACTTTGCGATCATGAAGGAGGACATCATTGCGCGTCCAAAGCAGCTCATGATCCTGGAAAGCGATCTCGGCAAGTCGCTCAGCACAGCTGCGGAGAAGCGGGGAGAACCCGACGCGTACGATGCGGAAAAAGTGCACCAGATCTTCCTCGCTCTTACGCAATCCGAAAGAGTGGAAAGCATGGCAGGGATTCTCTACCAGGAGCGGTTGAAGATTGCGCTGGAGATTGACCTGAAGCTCGGTACTGACATCTACGGCAAAATGCAGAAAATCATCAACAGCGGTTTGTCGCCCGATCAGAAGCTCAAGTCGATCGATTCTCTTTTTGATCAACTCGCTCATATTCACACCGAGGACAAGGAATTACAGATAAAACTCGATGGACTCAAGAGCTTTAACAAGACGCAGGACGCGGCGAATACTGCTCTCGAGATGCAGCTCATCGAAGAGAAAATCACCGTAGATACAAAAAAGCAGGACATCAAAAATACCATCAATGCCATCAACGCAAATTTCCCCAAGATGCCCGAAGCGGGGATCAAGCTTTTCTCCGATAGTGTACAGGATGGGCGCCTGGGTCTTGTGAGCGCGATGCTTGGCGGTACGGTCGTAGCAATGACGGGTGCTGCGATGCTCTCCACTCCAGAGAGTGCAGAGTACGGGAGCAGCGCAATTGCCAATGACATGTTTGGCGGCGACCTCAAAGCTATGCCCGACGGTTCCTATAAGGGAAAGGTCGAAGGAGAAACGGTGATCCTCGCGAGAAAAAATGGAAGAATCACCGCATATCTTCAGTACGGTGAAACGAAGATTCCGATTCCCGTGACGTATCCCGATGCCGTGGGATTTGATCTCGCGCGCAGCGAGAAGATCGCCATGGAGATGGGGTCGCAGGAGATCCGCAACCGTCTGGATGTGCGTTGGGCATTCATGGATCATCCCGAAGATTCGCAATTCATGGATAACCGCCAGGCAAAGAAGTTCCGCGAAATACTCCATGTCGTCCTTCGTAATAGCGGTGCTGACGCAGAGGGTGCGTTGCGTAAATTTTCTCTGCTTAAAGAAAACCGCACGGTGAATGAAAAATACGTCGACGCGCTCAAGCGCTGTTTCGATGTGTGGGCTCCCGAGGGCAATTACGAGGATCTGTTCCCGGAGATCGAGGAAACGGATCTCCTAAAACTCGTTGCGCTGTGGAAGCACGAAGAAGGGAACAGAGTGGAGGAAGCCGCTACGCTACGCACGTATACTCTCGCGGAAATCCGCTCCGGCAGAGGCAAGCTTTAGCGTTCGGGCGGCGGCGGAAAGGGATGTGTACGCACGCATTCTTTTGCTGTTGGTGGCGTGATTATCGCACACGAAAACTTTGCATTACGGTGCTGATTGTTCCACACCTCCAAGCGTGCCGGCAGCGGTTTCTCTTTGGGCGGCTTCCCACTGAATGGCTGCCAATGAGACGCGCCCCACGGAGAAATGACTCCGGGTCCTTTCTTCAGATTGGGAATCTCACTATGCAGCAGCTGCAGAGATGCATCTTCACGGTACCATGAGCCCATGTGGCGGTTTGTGAGTCGATTTTTTTCCACTTTCTCTGCCTTCTGCTGCGCCTCTTCCGTTTCCGCGGCAATGATTTGCATCTTGCCGTTCTTTAGTAGAGACAGCACTCCGGGGTACGGGATTCTCTCTTCCAGATCTTTTTCCAGTCCTTTCAATAGAGTTTCCAATTCCGCCGCTTCTTGCGGACGTTTCAATTTTTTAAATTTTGCAATCGCCGGTGGCACTGACGTCAGTCTCTTCATTATTTCCTGATGGGTGTGGATAGTTGCCGGCGTGAAACCCTCCGGAGCGTACGTAGTAATACCGAGTTCCTGATGGAGCTTCACGATGATCTGATCGATCTCACGGCTGCTTGCATTGACGACCTTCCATTCTTCCGCAGTCATCTTTTCTGGTTCGTGTGCATGCACGGAACGTATGGCGACCAAAAGGTAGCGTGCATCCGGTACTTCCACTGTATCCACCGTCGCTTCTGTTCCTCCCGCCAGTCGGATTTTCTCGGGAAGTTTGCGCAGAAGCTCGTTGGCACTCTGGTGTTTTACTTCCTGCGCGAGGAGTGCGGCAAGATTCTCGTGGAGGGCAAGCCCGATCGCGCCAGCAAGGACTGCGCGGCGGGAAAGCTGCGGCTGATGATCAATCGTTTGCCGGTCGTGGAGTGCCTCCGCCATAGCGCATGAGCCTACATCCTGTTTACTGAAAATGCACGTTTTTCTTGAAAATTATTGTCTTATAATAGCTAATGTGATCATTTATATGTATTTAATAGTAAAATTGACAAATAGAACTAATTTATTATAGTATTCCTCAATATTGGGAGGGTGCATTCATCGCTCTGCACATCCGGGAGGCTACTTCCGCATTGCGAATGTTCGGAAAATTTGAGAGGGTCACCGTATGCGTTTGCGGTTCATCGCTTTGCTCTGTGCGGTCATGCTTTCCTTTCCGCTCGTACTGCGGACAAATGCTGCAGGACTCCACGAGAACACGCGCACCTCAACAATTTTCATCGCCAATTACAATCGCGACGGATATTTCGCCGGATGGGGGTCCGGGTTTTTCGTCGATGAGGGCATCGCCATTACCAACAAGCACGTCATCGAAGGGGGGAATAGCTATCGCATTTTTGCGACGAAGTCGGACGGGTCGGTGGATCTCGGGTGTTACAAGGACATCAGCAAGGCGGACATGAAGATTAACTTGGAAGACGATGTCGCATACGTTCGCGTCTATCTCCCATGCGCCCATGGCGTAGTGCGCTTTGCCGCGCATGATCCCGCTCCGGGTGAGAAAGTGGAGGTGCTCGGTTTTCCCAACCGTGGCACGGTCATGGCATCTTTGAATCTCTCAACCACAACGGGATCCGTGACGGGAGCTCTGGAAAGCAAATGGCTCAAAACGGATGCGTACATTCATTTCGGCAATTCCGGCGGTCCCGTCGTCCATAACAATCTTGTTGTCGGTGTCGCCGTCGCCAAGGCAGTGGATCGCGAAGGTAATTATGTCACGGGACTCTTCGTGCCGGTGTCCGTCATTATCAAAGGTTTGGAGTACGCGAATGACTCCACATTCGGCTACACACCGCAGATAGAGCAGGGGAATTCCGCGTACT
Organism: Candidatus Peribacteria bacterium RIFCSPHIGHO2_02_FULL_53_20; assembly: GCA_001787585.1. Lineage (GTDB taxonomy): Bacteria > Patescibacteriota > Gracilibacteria > Peribacterales > Peribacteraceae > 2-12-FULL-55-11. The sequence continues at coordinate 8,399 of MFXW01000003.1, read as the reverse complement.
CTTCCTCTTCCATGCGATCGTATGATCCCTTCCATCCGCAGCGGTCGGGGAATGCGAGCAACGCACAATGTGTAGAGAGTCTCGGGCAGGGTGGGGAGGCGACCGGTAGCGGCGGATGCCGGTGCAGAAAGAGTTACCACAAGGATGCTGCAGGCAAAGCGTGTCTGCCCGGCGCAGAGGTGAAGAAAAAAGCCAGTACGTCCCGTACGCCTGTGAAAGATCCTGCAGCAAGTAAGAGGCAGCGGCAGCGGGTGAAGGAGTCGGGGAAGAACGTGAAGATTTATATAAAGAAGAGGGGGATTTGATCACATCTATCGCCATGGCTGTCTATCGATACATTGGCGATTTCTTTGTTTCTTGACACCAACAGTCTTCACTTCCATTCTTGGTGCATGGTGGAGACGGAGAACATGACGACTCTTCCATCGGAAGCTCGGAAGCTTCCAGAATATTCTGCCCAGCGAGAAAGTTCTCTTGGAAGACTGCGACGCTCAATCCGTAGTCTGGTTGTTGGTGTTTCGCTGTTACTGCCTCAGGCTGTACATGCCGATGAACCGCGTGCATCCCCACCTGTAGTTTCCGGTGACAAAAAAATGGGAACGCTCGTGATCGTCGGCGGCAGCAATCGGTTACCGGACGGCAGCTATCGGACGGAAATCGAAGACCTTTTTCTGGAGCTTGTAGAACGTGTCGGAGGAGAACAAGCGGACATCGTTGTCATGCCTACAGCGAGTACAACTGCGGAGAACGAGGATGCAGATCATTTCTTCCGACCGAAGAAACGCCCAGCTTCTCTGAAGAAGCTGCATACCCGCAGTCGCGATATGGCAAATACATCAACATTCACAGAGCCGATACGGAAGGCAGCGGGTGTCTGGGTTGCCGGTGGCAAGCAACCTCTGTGGGTTGCTGCGTACAGCGGTACGCTGGTTGAACAAGAGCTCCACGATGTCGTACGTCGTGGAGGCGCGGTCGGCCTTACGTCCGCTGGGGCTGCTCTCGTGGGCGAAAATGCGATTCTCGGTGGCAATCCCGCAGAAATGGGTGTGGGTATTGGCATGGTAAGGGGGGGAGTCTTTGACATGCACCTTGATCGGGGGCGCCTGCCTCGTTTGCTCGATGTTGTGAAGTCGCGTCCTGGGTGTGTGGGGTTTGGTCTTGATGCAGATACTGCGTTTATTGTTCAAGGAACTCGCGGGCGGGTCTTTGGGATCGGCAATATGCGCATCTGCGTGCAGCCTTCTGGAGAGGAACCATCAATACAGGTGCTCAGCGATGGCGATGTCGTCGATTTACATACCCTCAAGGTCACCATCGTTCCGAATGAAGAGCGACCTGCATCGGCGGATGTGACGGTAGGTGCGCCGTGACGTTATTTTCTATTTCTCTACAACTACAAGAAAATCCTCCGTTACTTGTGGTTACCAATAGATGGGTTTAGTAGCAACAGCTACATAATTACGGTTATACATCTTGAAGAAAATGGCGGTCTTGTCTTTTTTTTGGATTAGCCATACCCTTTTTTCTAAAAGAGGATGCTATCCCATGTTTTTTCAAAACGGCACAAACGGTCGATCATTATTACATCAATGATTGCTGTGCTTGTGATAGCAATATTTCTTGAGCGGTTTTCTCCATACACTGCCCCAAGAACACCCCCAGATACCGCGGGGTCCATCATTCCTTCACCCCCTCCATCCCCGCCTCCTTCCTGTGGCGACACTTTCCCCGCGTGTAACGGTGTATGTCCGGACGGTGGATTTTGCTTTAGCAATGGTACTGATTGTGCATGCTTTAGCCCTCTTCCTTGTGGTGCAAGCTTCCCGGCCTGTAATAATGGAATATGTCCAGCTGGTGAAACCTGTACAACAGATGGTTTTACTTGTTCCTGCATGAGTCCGCTTCCTTGTGGCGGCACTCACCCCGCGTGTAACGGCACATGTCCGCCATTTCAAACGTGTGGGCCTGATGGACTTTCGGTGTGCAGTTGTTGGGAAATGCAATGCGGAGATACATTCCCAGCCTGTGGCGGTGGATGCCGAGCCGGTGAATCCTGTGTCAGTGATGGTACGGATTGTAATTGTGTGAGTAACCCTCCTTGTGGTGCAACCTTTCCCGCGTGCGGCGGAAAATGTCCAACCGGTCAATTCTGCGCTAATACTGCTACAGATTCTTGTGGCTGCTTAAATAAACCTCCCTCTTCTGCATCAAGCGCTTCTCTTTCTACAGCACCCAGCTCTTCGCCTCTATCCACCTTCTGGAACAGTCTCAGCAACTTCTTCTTCGGCAGAGGGAGCCGGCAATAAATCACCATCTCTCATACCTTTCCATCCGTGCAACATCCTGAAAGACAGAGTAGTTGCCCATCCGACTCAGGAGATACAGCGAAACCTGCATTTGCAATGCTTCTAAATCGATCGAGAACTCAATTTGGCTCCCCGATCTGGTTGTTTTCAGAACTCACGAGCATCTATTAGGAGTATCCATAGCGTGCCACACATATTTGTTCCCCTGTCTCTACGTATTTCGCGCTACAATAATGTGCAATTTGGTATTACTTGAGTATGACATGCGTTTCATCGAATCCTTTAAGAAAATCTTTAACAGCAGCATCTCTCATGCCTTGAAGTTTCGCTAATCCTAAATTCTGTTCCACCCTCACTCCATCCTGATTCAACCATTTGTTACGAGCATTTTTTGATAAACAAGTTTCATAAAACTCTCTTGCAATTTTTTGCACTTCCTCTGGTGGCAGTTCTTGTCCCTGTAGCAGAGAGTAAGGTGGAAAGCCGATGGCGATATCAAAAATCGATTGTGTATCAAGCTCTGCCATGTTGTCTGGGATCATCACTGACATTCCGAAGTCATACAATTTAGTCTTTGAAGGGTCTGCTGGTATTTTAGTATGAGATTCTCCAAACTCTCCACAGAGGATCGTGTCATTGAAGAAGATATTGTTTTGATGGAGCAGATCAAGAATTATCCCCATTCTCCTGCCTATTTCCATCATAGTATTGCTATCTGTTCGATCACCATGGTCGCAGTGATGCAGACGTGAGAAGCTATCTCCGTGTAGGAGCTCTTCTGATAGGAAACCCTGTAAACTCAAAAATTGTTCAGGTCCAACTCCTTTCTCTGCAGCTATTTGTGTGATTGTATTCTCACGGTTTCTCTGTAGGGGTTTGATAACTATTTGTTTCTCGGGATGCTCAATAATTGCGATAGTGCCTTTTCGAGAATATCCAAAGAGAGATTCTCCTCCTGGAAACTTAATTGTGGGAGAAATCTCATTGCCGTAAACGAGCGGAAACGTTTCTGGAAAAAACCCGAAGTGATAAAACTGTCGAGCTCTTTCATCATTAAGGACACGTTGGTATAAATCCCTGTTTGAAAAATACAGATGGTTCAGCAGGAGAAGATTAGGAATTTCTCCTCTTTCCATTAGATCGGGTAGAGAATCGATATTTTCTCTTGTCGCGGCAGTCTTTCCCTCAATGACTAATTGGATTTCTGTGAGATCGCCATCGGAGTAAACATTTTCTATAGGGTCACTACTCATGATATACATTTAAGACAACTTACATAGGATTGTCAATGTAATGGCTCCCCCGACTGAATTCGAACCAGTAATCCATGGGATGCCTTAAAACTATCAGAGTCTATTTTGGCAGCGTGTTATGATAACGTACATGGAAGCTTACAAAGAGATATTCCAGGCATTACAGGACGCGCATGTCGATTACATTATTGTTGGTGGTGTTGCGATGAACTTACTCGGCTGCCCCAGGTTCACCAATGATATCGACATCCTCCTTGCCCTTGATGAGAAAAACCTGAAGACCATGGCAAGCGCTATGTGTGATCTTGGGTACGAGCAGAGGATCCCTTTGGCACTGGAAGAGCTTGGCGACGAGAAAAAAGCTCTTAGGCTTGTCAAAGAAAAAAATCTTCTGGCGTATACCTTTTACAATCCCAAAGAACCGCTTTACAGCGTAGATATTATCGTGGGGGCTTCAACCGAGTTTAACCGGTATCGGCAAAACCGAGTGCTCCTAAGTCTCTGGGGGCTCACTCTGCCCGTAGTATCCATTGATGATCTCATTGGTTTGAAACGAGAATCCGACAGGGAAAAAGATGCATTAGATGTAGCGACATTGTTAGAATACAAAGGATTATGAAGGACTACTCCACCTCCATCGATCGCGAGCTTTTGCGGCGCATGAAATACCAGACCACTCCCGAGCAGAGAATGAACTGGCTTGTGGAAGCCGGGAAATTTGTGATGGAAAGCCGAAAGAATTGGAAAAGACAGCCAAAAGATTGGCTCCCCCGACTGGACTCGAACCAGTAACCCCCTCGTTAACAGCGAGGTGCTCTACCATTGAGCTACAGGGGAATGCCGGCACGGAAGGGAAACCGTAGGTTTCCCTTCCGTGAACCATCCTTTCCCTAAGCGGTGTGCCTCCATGCAAGCGGAGCTTGCCTTCGGCACGGCTTATTTGATTGGATGCTTCTCAAAGAGAAACAGAGCTTTCCCAAAGGAACAATTTCAGACTGGGGAGAGTATATGCGGGCGCGTAATCCAAGAAAAGCGGAATCCCTAGCGATCCGAATGGGTTTCATGGATGCAATATCCATCTCCACAGCGATTTCTGCTTGCTGCGATACGGGCATAGACGAATCGACCAATGGGTGGAATGCCCGGGAGATACAGCAGAGGAATGAGGGGCCAAAGAGTGGGAAGGTGCCAAGTGAGTTTTCGGAACGCATCAAACCCCGAAAAATTTCCCGATGACATTGTGATATGCATCGATCGATCGAGATCTTTGAGAGCAATATCCGGAGCGTGCTCTTTGCGGAGTTTCGGATCGCGAAAGTTCACGGCTCTTACATGATGCAGATGATCGAGCATCAACAAAACAAACATGGAACGGCGGCATAATCGGCATGCAGCATCGTACAGGACAATGATTTGCGATTTGCCTGCCCTGAGCTTGGTCGAAGGGCGATTTGCGGATTTGCGATTGATCCAGTTCCGCAGATCCACAAAATCTTCATCCAGCAGCAGTCCAAAATATCCGCTCAGCATAGCAATCGAGAACGATCCCACATCCATCAGCACGAAGATGCCTCCATGGAAGAGCACGCCGCCGAGGAGGAGTGCGCGGCGGACGGAATGGGGCGCACAGAGCTGAGGAAGATCAGCAACGAGTGAACGCGGAACGAACATCAGGAGCCAGCCGAATTCAAAGACGAGCGTGGCGTACGAAAGCAGCGGCGAGAGGATCGAGACGATGTCCATTACCGACATCGGCCAGCGGGCAAAATGCGGGTGATGGAGCGCGGAAGCGACTGCCGTGCCCTGCAGCCACATGTTGCCGGAGGATTTGTCGAGACCTGAGAAGATGTAGATGACGATAAATTGCCAGAGCAGTAGCCGCCATGGCCAGATGGACATGGTGAGTGGGGCAAGAAGCGTTTTAGTTTCCTCCCATTGCTTCCACTGCTTCCGCGCGCGATCGAGCGAGAATGCGGAGATCTGCGGAGCGATCATCAGCAGAAAACCGAAATTTCGGAGTACCGTGTCGCCGCCGCCGAGGGGCAGGAGATTGCGTTCGTGGAAGGAAAACAGCAGCACCGCTGCAGCGGTGCTGCTGATGCGCGTTTTCCATCCGATGATTGTGCAGCTGAGTGCTGCCAGCGTGAGGAGATAGACGGCAAATACCGCTGGAGGATTGGTGATGTACTGGAAGACAGTGAAACGGAAGTCCCCGCGGAAAGAAGTGGCATAGAGCTCGGGAGGAATGAGTCCTGCTCCACTGTAGAAAAAGATCACATCGCTCCATTGGAAGAGCAAGAAGATCAATGCCGTCGCTGCCCAGGCGATGCGCATGAGACCGAAGCCGGAGGCGGAAATTCTCCGGAAGAAGAAACGGTCGATGGAAAGGAGAAGGGCATTCATGGTATTTCAGGGCAGGAAGTTTCTGCCATCGTATCGCTGGTCCATTCGGGTTCGTATGCTCCCCATTCCTGTCTGCTGAGTGGTTGTTCCGGTTTTGGCAGAACGTAGTAGGCTCGCTCCAGGCGGATGGTGGTTGCCGGAGGTAGACCACGTTCCGTGCAGGCAAGCGCGAGGAACCGTAGCAACATCGGCGCGTTGTGTCCGTGCTCTTCCATGCGCCGGAGGGTTTTTGTCAGGTTCGCTTTGCGATGGTACGAAAATCCTTCATCCAGCCATGCGCTTTCCTGCCATTCTCCATCAACTTGCGATTGCACCCGATACCGTGAAACTCTGCGCAGGGGATCTGGGGAGAAGAGGTTCCACTGCTGCCATTGGCTGGTCATGAGGAGGTAGCCGCGCACCCAGGGCACTGTCTTTTCGCGTACGAATGTCAGCGGCGCGATCCCCCAGTCCGCGGAGACGCTATATGCTGCGATGGCAGTCATGTGCCACAGGCAAAAAAGAATGATTGCCGATTTGAGAATCCATGCGCGGTGCATGGAAAAGAGTATAGAGGGCGTCGGGCGTCGGGCGTAGGAAAATCTCCCAGCGCATGATCCTTCGTGCACATCTTCACAAAAGGAACACCCCACCACCAATCGGTAGCGGGGTGTCAGAAACTCGTATCGTTTTCACATTCGTGTCACTTGTCCCGCAATGTCGGAGGCAGTCGATCCTGCCGGACATTGTCGTAGCATTGCAATGCTGCGAAGCGTTCCAACGATCTGGGTATCCCCACAGCTGTGAAGCCAGGGTGACCCGTTGCGGGGTAGGGACCGCCATGATTCATCGCGGGAGAAACCGCGACGCCGGTTGGCATTTTGTCGTTGAGCAGACGCCCAACGCGTCGACGCAATCCCGGTTCGATGCGATTGTACAGTGCATCATCCCCTCCGTTGGTTGCGGAGTAGATGGTTCCGGTGAGATTGCCTTCAAGAGCTTCCAGGCATTCCAGGAGTTCGTCTGCGTCAATGGCAACGACAATGAGTGCAGCATTGCCGAAACATTCGCACTGCAAGTCATAATCTCCACTGAATGTCTCTCCGTCGACACGCAGGAGCGTGTTTTGGAATCGAAAGCCCTGACCATCAGCACGATCTCCACCTGTGACCGTCGTTGCCCCCAATAACTTCAGGGATCCGACTCCACTCTGAAGGTTTTTGAGTACGCTTTCGCTGAGCAGTGTGCCCACCGTGGCTTTGCCAAAGTGTTCGGCAGCTTCTCCAATCCACCGTTCCGTTTCCGAACCGGCAAGCATCACTACCACCTTGGGACTGGTGCAAAATTGCCCCGTACCCATGAGACAACTTCCGACATAGTCCGTGAGGACTTTGTCGAAGTGTTCCTTGAGAGCACCGGGCAGGATCACCACAGGGTTGATACTGCCGGTCTCCATGTAGAAGGGCTTTCCTGCATCATCTGCTGCTGCCTTCAGTTTCTGTCCTGCTGTTCGCGAACCTGTGAATGCCGTAGCCCCAATGCAGTCATGACTGACCAGACTGAGACCATCATCTTCGCTCATGTGGTATATGAGCTGGATGAAGTTGTGCGGCATGCCGCACTCCTTGGCGGCTTCGAATGCAGCTTCCGCAAGCAGGCGTGTCGTGCCGGGATGGCTCGGATTCCCTTTTGCGATGACAGGGTTCCCCGCAGCAATTGCTGCCGCAAAGTCACCACCCGACACTCCGTTGAACGCGAATGGGAAATTGTTCGGACCGAACACAACGACCGGTCCGATCGGTGCCAGGATTGACCGAATGTTTTTCTCCCGATCAATCGTTGGCCTCGCCCAACTTCCATCAATCGCTGCCGCTGCAGCTTGCAGCAATTGATTGATCGTTCGGGGAAGTTCCACTTCCAGAAGTCTCGGTGCCCTCGGAAGAGCCGTTTCCGCATTGGCCATTTCGACCAGTGCATTTGCTCGCTCTGTTTCTCCGAGTTTCCTGGCAAGGCATTGCAGGAAACTGGCAAACCGCACACCTGGCCAACCACGCGTTTCCTTCGCTGCCTGAGCGGCAGCGATGACGGCATCTTCCACCTCCTCACAAGGACTTATGGGGAAGAGATCTCCAAACTTTTCTTCTGTTGCTGGGTTTGTCGCCTGGAACGTTTCCGTTCCTAGCGACTCTTTCCATGCTCCTCCGATGAGTACTGGTCTGAACGGACTCGACATTTTCTCGCTCCTTGAACAAAGTGACACTGAGATGTGAAAGAACAGATCAACAAGACCTGCTTCACCTGACACAAGCTAATATGAAGGTATAATATAAATGAAAGAAAGCAATGAATGTGACGGGGATTTTCTCTAATTCTTCGGCTGCAGCATCACCATTTCCCTTCCCACGAACTGTTCTCCTCTGCGGTACAGGAGCGAGAAATCTGTTGATTCCTTGCTCTG
>MFXW01000002.1 GCA_001787585.1 Candidatus Peribacteria bacterium RIFCSPHIGHO2_02_FULL_53_20 | reverse complement strand
ACCAATGCCAACAACATCTTCCTCGAATAATCCCTGGTTCGCCACTAGCATGGGGCTGGTCGGTCTCATTATCGGTTACGCACTCGGATCCGGCAGCGCCGGGATTCCCGCAGGCGCACCACCGCTGCCTCCGTCCGTTCCGTCCGTACCTACGGCTGCTGCTCCCGAAGCTCCTCCGGCGGGTGATGTAAAGCCAGTGGATCCTGCTGTCGATCATATCCGCGGCAATCCGGACGCTGCCATTTCCGTCATCGAGTACTCGGACTTCGAATGCCCCTTCTGCTCCAGAAACCATCCCACGATGCAGCAGATCGTTGATACGTACGGGGATGATGTAAACTGGGTCTACCGACACTATCCTCTCCCATTCCACCCCAACGCACAGAAAGCGGCAGAAGCCTCTGAGTGCGCTGCCGACCTCGGCGGCAACGACAAGTTCTGGGAGATGGCCGATATGATCATGGAAAAGGGATCAGATAACACGCAGCTGGAATCCTATGCAGCTGCGATCGGTCTCAATGCCGCGAAGTTCAAGGAGTGTCTCGATAGCGGCACAACGGCAGCCCGCATACAGAGCGATACAGCCGAAGGATCCGCTGCTGGCGTGAATGGCACCCCGGGCAATATCGTCCTGAAAAACGGCACCAAAGAGAGCCGCATGGTCTCCGGAGCGCAGCCCTTTAGCGCGTTCCAAGCGGTCATTGATGAAATGCTGAAATAATAGGTGCAGGCATACTTGCCTGCGATTCTGAAGAGACCGAGGAATCCCTCGGTCTCTTTTCGTACGGTAAGGCTTTCCTCCTCCACTGGTCTTCACTACAATACAGCCCCTATGAAACGCCTCCTCACACCGCTCGTCCTTCTTTCCGCATTTGTACTGCTTCCTGCCTGCAGCCGCGTTTCGGGTGGCGGTCAGAATGCATCCTCGTCCTCCGCTGCAGTCTCCTCTGAGGAGATCCGTGAAACCCGCAACGTCAGTTACCAAGGTACGGTGGAATCTCTCGGACCTTCCGTCACTATGCAAGGTACACATTCTCTGGCTCTCGGCGACGGGCGCATGCTGATCCTGGAGAGCACAGACGTCGATCTGGAAGCCTATCTCGATCACGAAGTCGAAGTCTTCGGGGCGCTCAGACCCACGGTCGAAGCCGGTGGCATCATCATGCGCGTGGAACGGATCACCGATTTCTCGCCAGAGTCTTCCGCGTCGCCGGAAGCATCTTCTTCCATTGCATCATCGCGACAATCCTCCATCCCTTCTGTCACGAGCAAAAGCTCCATACTTCCCGATGGAACGTCCTCAGCAGCAACCGTCGCTGTTCCAGCCTCGTCCCGCGTATCTTCCGTCCTCTCTTCCGTGAAGAGTTCCACAGCAGCAGTTTCGAGCTCCGGAATATCGACAAGTGCGGAAATGGAGGCTCGCATCATTCTTATGACCAAACAGGACTTAGGCGACCGCAACTGGACGCAGCAGTACTGCACCAACCATGTCGGCTTCTGTGTGCCCGTACACCGCAACTGGTGGTTCGTTTCCTTTGGAAATACCACCCAAACACTTTGGCATGTGGAAGTGAGCTCCGAGAGCTTCGAGGGCATGGGGAATGGTCCGATTGCAATCGACCTCGTCGGCGGCGATCTCTCCGGTCATAGCGACAAGGACGTCTTCGTTTCCGGCGGGAACGTCACGGGCTATCGCTCCTGGAGCCAAGGGAGGCACTTCCGCATTACTGCTGATGCCCGCCTCGAGGCTGCCGTGCGCTATATGACGGAACACCTTCGAGGAAGCGAGAGTGCACAGTAAATGATGGCATATAAGGATTCAGAAGATGCAGACGATTCAAAGGATTCAGAGGAAGTATTCTCTGAATTCTTTTAGAGAAATTCTCTGCTATTCTTTCCACATGCCCTTCTTCTCCTACCGCGCCACGGACTCCACCGGAGCTCTACAACAGGGAAACATCGAAGCCGTACATGCCGACGCCGCACGCGAGGCACTCAGTCAAAAAGGCTGGACACCGATTGATATCACGGCAGTTTCTTCCGAACCGTTTAGCTTCGTGACTCCGCAACCCTCGCAACCTGCGCAACCTTTCGCCAAAAAAGAAGAAGCAATGCCCAGCCCTCCCCCCTCACAAAAAATCTACCTCCCCATTGCCGCCACTCTCCGCCTCTATGCCGGCTGGCTGCTTGCCTACTACGCACTCGTCTACGCCGTCGGTTGGTACGCACATTCCCGACCGTTACCCTTTGAAATTCCGTATGTCGAAGCACTTCTTCTCTCCCCCCTCGTCTTGAGCTTCACGTTCGCAGCATTTCTCTTTTTGATCGGGCATTCGCTGTACAGAGCCTGGGGAAGTGGACTCTGGAAAGGGATTCTGGTCAGCGTGATCGGCGTGGGGGTGTTTGTGATGTATAGGATGAATGTGGTGTAAAGAATCAGAAGATGCAGAGGAATCAGAGGATTCAGAAGAGTGTTCCTCTGAATCTTCTGCATCTTCTGATTCTTCTGAATCCTTTTATGAAAGTCCCAACTGTTTCCGAATTTCCTCCGCCTGTTGCTGCTCTTCCTGTCTCGCTCCTTGCTGCACCACGACCGCCTGGAGATCCTTCCAGTCTTCGCTGTGCTTTTGCTCTAAGCGCTGAAGCTGTAGGAGATGTTTTGGCGAAAGCTCGCTGAACTTGCGCCTCTCTTCCTCAAGGATTTTCTGCAACTCATCAATTTGGAACTGCGAGAGTTTCGGAATCGCCTGGATGATCCGCCACTTCTCATCACGCGTGAGGGAGATGCTTCCGCGTAGCAGAGTAAGAAACTTCTGTTCATCAAAATTGGTTTCCGGATGCGTCGGAACCGCAACTTTGTCATTCGTAAGCGCCACAGTAACGGATCCAAAACGATAGTTTCCGACTTGCGCGAGAATCTTCAAATCCTCATCGTCATACCCCATTTCCTTCGTCGCGGTGACGCCCGGAGGGGGCGGAGGAGGACCGGCATCCGCCGGAGGGGGCGGAGGTCCGCCGCCCTGTTGACCTGCAGCAGCTCCTGCTTGCGCTGCCTGTTGTGGAGGTGGTGGCGGAGGTGAACTGAAGACTTGCGATGGATCGAGCCCCCCCGTAGGAACGGGGTCACCTGGGCGCGGAGGGGGAGGTGGGGTCGGTTGGTCAGCCATACGTTTGGGGAAATCCCTTGGAGTTTAGCAGCGTCTTTAGGCATGACAAGCGGTTTTACTGCCTTAACATACTCACGACCTCACGATCTCCCGCTTCAAAAACTTCTCCGCCGCCCTCCTCGCTCGCACGACAATCTCCGGATTGAGCAGCATCCCCAGTTTACTCTCCGGTATGCCGCTTTGGCGCAATCCAAACAATTCGCCCGGACCCCGCAGTTTCAAATCGATTTCGGCAAGTAGGAATCCGCTATCGTGCTTTTCCATCGCTTTGAGTCGCGGAGACGATGCTTGTTCCGGAGTCGAGGTGAAAAGAAAACAATGACTCTGCATATCACTTCGACCGACGCGACCGCGAAACTGATGCAGTTGTGAAAGCCCGAAGCGCTCTGATCCCTCGATACAGATGATCGTTGCATTTGGCACGTCGATACCGACTTCGATGACGGAGGTAGAGACGAGGATGTCGAAGCGCCGATCTTTAAATGATCGCATGATCTGCTCCTTCTCTGCAGGGACAAGTTTGCCGTGGAGCATCGCAATGCGGCGACGGGGAAATTCATTGGATAAACGTTCTCTCTCCCGTTCCACGGATCGGACTTCTTCCATGCCTTCTGCAACCGAGGTGGTGATGAGAGGACAAATGACAAAGATCTGCCGACCTTCGCCGATCTGATGATCAATGAAGCGTTCGACGGTGAAGCGATCTCTCGGGGAAACGACTTTCGTTGCAATCGTTTTTCGGTTTCCCGGTTTCTCCAGAAGCACGGAAAGATCGTGGTGCCCGTAGGCCGTCAGCGCGAGCGTGCGGGGAATCGGGGTTGCCGTCATCGCGAGAAAATGCGGACTTCCCTTCTCCGCAAGCCGCTGCCGCTGGGCGACGCCGAAGCGATGCTGCTCGTCGACGATGACCAGTTTCAGATCTTTGAATTGCACGGTCTCTTCAATCAATGCATGCGTGCCAATCACGAGATCGACGGTTCCCGAAGCAAGTCCTCGCTTGATGCTCTGAGATTCCAAAAGAGGAGTAGAGCCCGTGAGCAGAGCAATCGAAGGAAGGCGCGTTTTCTTGGTGTGTTGGATGAATGTATGAAAATTGATCAGTGTCCTTCCGATGCTTTCGCTGTGCTGCCGTGCGAGTACTTCCGTCGGCACCATGAGTGCACACTGACCGCCGTGACGCAAGACGTTTGCCATGACTGCCGTTGCCACGAGCGTCTTTCCCGATCCCACATCGCCTTCCAGAAGCCGCGACATCGGCTCGGAAAGCTCCATATCTTTTAGAATCTCGTAGATGGCAATTTTTTGACTTCCCGTCGGGGTGAATTTCAACGATTGGAAGAACTTCCGAATCAATTCCACATCCATCGGAATTTTGATCCGGTCACTCTTGTGCTTCTTCATCTCGCGCTTGCGCTCAAGCGCATCGCGCTGCACATGGAACATTTCCTCGAAAGCCAGGCGATCCAATGCGCGTTCGACTTCCGCGGGATCTTCGGGGAAATGCAACGCGCGAATCGTCGAGCGACGATCGAGAAGGTTTTCCTCTTTTATGACTTCTTCGGGAAGTGTTTCGGGGAGCAGTTCGATCGCGTCACGAAGAGCCACCATCTTCTCCCGCAGCCACTTTGTGGAAATCAAACTATGGCTCGGATAGATAGGCACGAGCCGCCCCGAGTGTACAAGCGGACGACGACCTGCAACTTCAAACTGCGGACTGCTCATCTGGAGCTTGTAGCCGCTCTCGGTAATCTTTCCCGTGAGTACCACTTCATCGCCATCTTTGATCATCCGCATGATGTGCGGCTGGTTGAACCAGGTGATGTGTGCGATGGCTCCTTCGTGATCGGTAAAGAGCGCTTGCACGAGGACTTTGCGATGCCATGTCCGGACCAGTTTCAACTGGCTCACTGTTCCCCGCACCGTTACTTTTGTATCGAGCGGAGTGGAGGTGAGCGTCTGCATGGTCGTCAGATCTTCATGCGCTCTGGGTAAATAGAGGAGTAAATGTTCGACTGTGGTGATGCCCATTTCCCGGAGTGCATCCAAATGATCCTTCGTTGTGCGAAGAATTTCAGAGAGTGGCGTAGATAACGCAAGTTTGGGCACAGGGAGAGTATAGCGACCCGTCCTTATGGATTCTCACTGCTCGTATCACCCACGGACGATGCAGAGGAAGAGGAGACCGGGATCTGTATCCCCTCCGGTAGTGGATCACCCACAATCTGCCCTCCTCCTTCGGCCATCAATGCTTCCATAACCTCTTTGGTGCTTCCCAAATACACTGCAATCTGTCGTCCCGTTGCGAAAATGTGTACGGGAACTTCCAAAGGCCACGGGAGCTCCATCTCACCCATAAACCGACCATCATCGGAAAGCTTAGCAAGTTCCGCCGTGGTCTCCTCTTCCGTCGTGTAATCAAAGAGAAAAACATCCTCACGCAGGACATTGAGGATTTTCGCATCAACCGAAAACCCTTGGATCGTGACAAGCGGATAATCCTTTTCGCTACCCGGAAGAGGCTCCGGAGCTGAGGAGCAGGCAGCAATGAGGAGCAGCGGCAAGAGGAGAAACGTTCGGCGCATAGGGAGTGAAGTATACGCACGTACCGCAAAGGACACCAGAATTCCCTGAAAAACTTCTATACTATTACACTTCTCACTTCTATACTTGGTGCATGCAACTTCTCGCGTCTCTTCTCCTTGCAGCCGCAACGGTGTCCGGATCTGCAGATGCTTCCGCTTCGTGCGTCGCGGAATTGAACCTGGAAGCGGTGCCCACGACCAATACCACTCATCTTTTTCTGTACCGCCGATGCCTGAATATCAAGAAAGCGGCGGCGGAGAGTCATCAAAAGGCCGAACGGCGTCTGCAGCGACTCGATCAGTATTTCTGGCGCGATAAAGAAGTCGGCGAGGAGCAGAAGACCGAGCAGGAGGCGCAGCTGAAGAAGGATATCCGCTGGAATCAGACGAAGCGTACTTCTCAGCAGCAGTCTGGAACGTCCCGGGCAGACATTATGAAGGCCTCTCGCAGGAAAGTCCGTGGGCAGGTGCGGCTGCTGGAGAAGGAAAGGGATGCGAAGGGGGAGGAAAAATAATCTGCGTTGTCGTGAATCGAGAAATCCCTGTTCACGCACCTTTTATCTAGTCTGTAGTTAGCCCGTATTTAGTATCCAATAACTAGTATGCCCTTCAGTGGCAAATGCAATCTATTACTTATATAAAGCGTTTCTAAGAAAGAATATACCCTTTTAAAATCATCATTTTTTCGATAATCATTCCTCACTGCTAAGACCAGGTACTCAACTCCATACATCATGCATGCTTGGAAGATGTCCTTAAGGAATTGGTAATTTGTTACCGCTCGACCAGCTTCAACCTCTAATACGATCTTTCCGTCTGAACTTAAAGCATCAGCATCAAAGTGCTGATCAATTTTGTTATTAATACCAAACAGTACAGGAACCGGTATTTTTGATCCTTTTGTTTTCCCTTTTTCTACTTGCATGGGAAGTTCAAGCAACCTATCTCTCAAGATAGTCAGAACTTCATTGCTCGACAAGGTATTTTGCGGCGAACAAATGCGGTCCTCAACAGCATTGAAACAATCAATAATATTTTGAATTTGCTCATTGATGCCAACAGATCTTGGAAAGAATTGGTATCTAATCATATAGATGTAAACTTGGATAATTAAGTATTGTGAATTCCGCCTCATCGACCCAGTTCAAAAACATATCTTTTGCAATAAGAAATTCATTGGTAATTCCTTGTGGAATCTGAGAATTGAAATTAGCTTCAAGCCTCTCAATGATGGATCTTAGCTCGCCTATTTGGAGAAGTGTTTCAGCGTAATTTGGATGACTCATTTTGATCATGTATCTAAAATTTATTCCATAATCCAGATTATATCAAATCATATAATTTTACGGTGCAGAACAAGGGTATTGAAATAAACCTTGATGACAAGCCGCAATACTTCACAGTCAGAAATCCAACTTCTTGCTGCATAATCACTAAGAATTGCGTATGCTCTTCTTGTTCGGGGCGTAGCTCAGTTGGCTAGAGCGCCTGGTTTGGGACCAGGAGGCCGCGAGTTCAAGTCCCGCCGCCCCGACCAACCTTCGCTCGCTGCGGCGAGCTTCGGTTGGCGAGCCGTTCGAGTTGAGCTGCCCAGACTCGACCATATCTTTCACCATTGCTTCATCGACTCCTCGCTGCATACTGCCCCTGTTTCATCGTCTGCATCTCGCGCTTTTTGATCTCCTCTTCCTTATCCCACTTCACTTTCTTCGCGCACCAGTTGCCGAAGCGCTGCGCGGTGAAGACAAGTTTTCCTTTACTCATGCACCAGTCAATGCAACGATCCACTTCACTAGACATCCCCTGCACTCTTCCGTAATACCGGTGTACAGTGAGATAAAAATGATGTGGCTCGCACTTTTGGCATTTGAGACCTACAAGCGCGCATGCATCTTTGGCATGTTCTGAGAGCGTGGAAGTTAATTGCAACTGCGTGGGAGTGAGGACAAGTGGCACACAGCAATAGTACCAAGAACTCCTGCCACTACGCATCTTTCGCCTCTCCATTTCGTGCAGGTACTTGGATATGTTGTGCGGTATGGCCCGTCGCCTCAAGAAACCGGGAAATACCCTCTCGATCAATCACCAATGTCGCCGTATTCACCAGAGGATGACATTGGATGGACCCGGCGGCAGCAATTGACGTATCGAGGTAGACAGCAACGGCATGCTCCGTGTCATGCACCAGTCCGAGAATGGTCACGGAACCCGGTTCCACTCCCAAAAATTTCTTCAAGCGCTCCGGTGATGCAAAAGAAATTTTTGACCAGCCGAGCATTACTTTGAGAGCCTTGAGATCCACCAGCTTCTCATGCCCCACTACCACGAGCGCATGCGCATCAGAACGGAAATCATAGAGGAACAAATTCTTCGTGGAAGCTCCGGGCATCGCCGGAAGTTTTGCCGATTCCTCACAGGTGAACACCGCAGGATGATCAAAGCGCGTGAAGACGATGCCGTGTTTCTGAAGAAATTGCTCAATCATGATTGTAAGATCGCAGATGATGCAGAGCGATACCAGCAGCGACAGAGACGTTGAGGGATTTCTTTTTGCCCAACATGGGAATGTGTACAACGTCATCACACAGCTTTAATATTTCTTCAGGCACTCCGAGAACTTCATGACCGACAATAAGGCAGGTTTTTTCCGGAGGCGAATACTCCTGAAGGGCAATGGACCTCTTTGATTGCTCAAGCGCCACGATTTTCCACCCTTCATTACTCAATTGCTGTATTGCTGATTGCGGGTTCTCCACTTTCTCCCAAGGAATCCATTCATCAGCTCCGAGAGCAGTTTTGGCAATTTCCCTACGAGGCGGCGTGGCGGTATATCCGGAGAGGATCAATTTCTCGACTGCAAAACAATCGCAACTGCGAAAGAGCGCGCCGATGTTCCAGAGGGAACGGATGTTATGGGCAAAGAGGATAATGTGACGTGACATGCGGGCATTGTAGAGACGTGCGATTCGCACGTCTCTACGATGGCAACCGCACCAGCGTCGACGCATGCGGATTGCCAAAGATCTCCAGCAGATCATCTGAACACATTTTTTGTTCATCTATTCCCTGAAGCACATAGCAAATACCAGGATCGCCTTCTCTCTCGAATGGCTCGTCGCGGCGGAGGAATTTCATGCCATCCAATAGGGTGGAGGTGGATACATCTTCGGACTTGGTTTGTGCGTTCCAGCGGGTGAGACGTGCCACCGGCACGTCTCTACCCAAACGTCGTACGTAGGCGATCTCTTTATTCGGGTTGAAGTTTGCGATGTGGCGCAAATAATCTGACGGCTCCCCCTTCAAAGGAATATATTTCAATTGCTTCAACCGCAACGTCGGTTCGATCCTGCGCGCCGCTGCTTCGACGGTGCGCTCTTCGTTGTTTGTGATAACCGTGTCGATAAAAAGTTCAATGGGATGAGCGTCGACCGCAGGCAGAAAGCCTGCTCCGGATGCTGTTGGCTTACGCATAGGGAGCAGTCCTTCTGACTGCGGTCCTTTTCTTGTCTCCATCCATTTTTTCATGGCTGCAAAGTACGGCTTCCCATTCGGCGTCCGCTCCGGATGCGGCATGAGTGCAACAACGTTACCTGCAGGATTGCATATTCCTGCAATCGCATACATCGCACCGTTGGGATTAACTGACGCATCTTCCAAAATATTCCCCTGTTCATCACAGTACCGAAAAGCAATTTGATCGTTTTTTTTCAATTCCTGAAGTAGATCTTTGTCTCGTGTCGTAAATCGCCCTTCACCATGAGCAATGGGAAGATGCATTTGCCCCTCCCAGCCGGAAGTTACACAACGATCCATTGCACAGGAAGGCGTGATCCACACCCATTCACTCAAGAAACCGACAGCATTTCCTGTAACAACATTCCGCGCGAGGCTCATATCCAGACCTTTGCCGAAAGGAATCAATCCGCTTTCCACAAGAATCTGTGCACCGTTGCAATTCCCGATCACAACCTTTCCCTGCTCTGCTTCCTGTCCAATGAATTCCATCAGTGGATCGCGTGCGGCGACCATGCCAGAGCGTCCGCGGTCTTCATAGCTGAATCCTCCGGGGATGAAGTATCCGTCGATATCCTTAAGTTTGCTACGGTCATCATTCCAACGGAAAGAAACCGCCTCCATTCCCGCCTGTTTCACCGCACGCAGCGATTCCACTTCGCAGTTATTGCCGGGAAACGAAATGACGGCGATGCGAGGAGAAGACATGGCGGAAGTGTAGCATGAGACGAAATCCGAATATCCGTCATCGGGATAACTGAATAACGGGGCAAGCATTTGTCTGAGCAAGTTCCGGATACCCTAATATCCCGATAACGGGTATCCAGAATTGTTACACCTTCATCAATTCTTCCTCTTTCTGCTTCTTCCCATCATCGATCTTCGTATTCATATCCTTCGTAGCCTTGTCGAGAAATTCGAGGAGCGTGAAACGCTGATCTTCATCCTTCTCCTCTGACTTGATTTTGTCGTGAACAGTCTGACGTTGCTGACGGAGAGAAATCTTTGCCTCTTCCGAGAGCTTTGCGACGACTTTTACAAGGGTTTGCCTGCGTTCCTGCGTCATCGAGGGAAGAATCACCCGGATGACAACACCGTCATTTTGGACAGAAGCACCGAGATCTCCTGCCTGAAGCGCGCGCTCAATATCTCCCATGATGGAACGGTCCCACGGCTGGATGACAATCGTTTTGCTGTCTCCAATGGAAATGCCTGCGACTGCCTTCAACTGCTGCCTTTGACCATACGCATCAACGGAAATGTGCTCAACGACGGCAGCGGAAGCGCGTCCTGTCTGCAGGCGGCTGAATTCAGTGAGCAGATGTGAGAAAACTTTTTCGGCGGATTGCTGGAATTGCGTGAGGCGGGGGTCGGTGGGCATACGCAAAGGATAGCAAAGAAGATCTGCCTGTACCAATGTGTAGAGACGCACTGGCAGTGCGTCTTTTCAAGGTGAATTATTCCACAATCGTCCCCACATCCCCTCCCATCGCCGCCTTGAGCAAATCCCCCTTGGTTCCGAAATTGAAGACGCGGATCGGCAGTTTCTGCTCTGCACATAAGCTAAATGCCGCCTGATCCATCACGTTGAGGTGCTTTTCGAGAGCCTCTTGATACGAAAGTGTTTTGTAGAGCTTCGCTTTCTTGTCCATATTCGGATCGCGGTCGTAGATACCGTCGACATTGGTCGCCTTGAGCAGTGCATCGCAGTTTAATTCTAATGCGCGCAATGCGGCAGCAGAATCTGTCGTGAAGTAGGGGTTTCCCGTTCCTCCGGCGCAGATGACGATACGACCTTTCTCCAGATGCCGGATGGCGCGACGACGAATGAAAACCTCGGCCAGCTGCGGGACATCAATCGCCGAAAGCACGCGCGTCTCCATACCCTGCGATTCCAGTGCCGCTTGCAATGCAACGCTATTCATGATCGTCGCAAGCATGCCCATCGCATCGCTGACCGTCCGCTCTATGCCGCTTCCTTTTGTATCACGGTATCGCCAGATGTTCCCTCCGCCGACGACGACCACGACTTGAATCCCCTTCTTTGCGACTTCCGTAATGCGCTTGGCAACTCCAAGAAGAACTTCCTGGTTAATCCCCTGCCCCTTTCCGGGCTTTGATAAAGCCTCCCCAGAGAGCTTGAGCATGATCCGCTTGTAGATGGGCTTGGGCATTGCGGAGGGGAGCGTACTAGAGTTTCGTTGAGGAATCTACCGGAGGGATATCGGACTGAATGGGGAATGAAGGAGTGAGGGGTAGGGTGCTTGCACTGAGCTTGTCGAATGTTTTGGGCGTAGGGGTAAGAATTGCGCCCTTGTGCCCTTGGTCCTTGGTACTTCCGGTCTGCGACCGGTCGTGATGTGTCCACAAATCCACCACCCAATGCTTCGCGTGCACAATCGCCGCAACCGTCTGCTTCCATGATCCACGGAATGTGCATTTTCCACGAGCGAGAGGTCCAACAAACGGCAGTTCCGTCCAGTGACCCTGGGCAGATGCAAGAAAGCCCCAGACCATCAGGAAGAAAACGAGAAGTTCTAAACCACGATTGGCATACGGGATGAGCCAGAAAATCACACTGAGGATGAAGAGCACCGTTCCCTGCTTCGCATGAAAGTGCACGAACGGTGAATGCTTTTTAGAAATCAAAAGAACCACCGCCATGATCCACGCATAGCTCAGCGCTGCGAGGTCCTTATTTTCCTCGACATCCTTGGGATCGCGAACCGGGGTGGCGGGTACTGGCTCCGCTGTTTTGAGAGGTTCAGCCATTAATGATATTATAGAACATTTATTGATATTTTACTAGTATTTCGGCTAGTCAAATTGCAAGAGAAAATGATGAGCATTTCTCATTCGGCATTCTTCATTCATAATTACTGTAGGCCCCTGTAGCTCAGTGGATAGAGCAGTAGGTTTCTAACC
>MFXW01000001.1:7157-21156 GCA_001787585.1 Candidatus Peribacteria bacterium RIFCSPHIGHO2_02_FULL_53_20 | reverse complement strand
CGTGTAACGCCGATAGAGGTTCCAGTAACGTCGTGCAAATGCAGTAGTCATAACAGAAAGATACTCAGAAGCAGAGAGCTGGCGCATGACCATTGCCGTATGATCCATCGGCATCAAGCCGTATAGAGGTGTATCTCCTTGCATAAGGGGACGTCCGAGCACCGTACTCGTCATGGGATCCATGGGTGACACGAGTTCAATCTGCACAATCCCCTTGGAAACATCTTTTTTCCGGTAGCTGAGCTTCGGGCGCACATGTTCAGGAAGACACAGTACATACTGCTGTCGTTCTGTATCATCAATGCATTGTGATGGAGGAATGGATCGAATGGTTTGAGCCATGTGCACCTTGGCTTCAATATACACAGGGTATGACTGTGCTTCAGCGATGGGTGGAATAGATTCCATAGCATGGGACTAGATCACAGACTCTTCCTCCATTCAATCCGGAACCTGCAAAAAAGTCGCTGATGTATGACAGAAGCGTTGGAACAAGTATTCCGCATAGGTACAATACCCCGACATGCTTTCCCCCTCCTCCAAAACTCCGTTCCGCCTCGTCGCACCCTGGAAACCTACGGGAGACCAGCCCGTGGCGATTGAGAAACTCTTGAAAGGATTGAGAGACAAGGAGCGCCATCAGACACTTCTCGGAGCGACGGGAACAGGAAAAACATTCACGATGGCGAACATTGTCGCGGAGCTCAATCGACCGACGCTGATACTTGCTCACAATAAAACACTTGCCGCGCAGCTCTGCTCCGAGTTCCAGATGTTCTTTCCAGATAACGCGATCTCCTACTTCGTTTCCTATTACGATTATTACCAGCCAGAAGCGTATATCCCCAGCAGTGACACCTACATTGAAAAAGATGCCTCTATCAATGAAGAGATCGCAAAGTACCGGCATGCTGCAACGATGAATCTGCTCACGCGCAGAGATGTCTTGGTCGTGGCGTCTGTCAGTTGCATCTACGGACTCGGCGATGTGGAGAGTTACGAGGCACTGGCAATCAAACTGGAGCGCGGCCAGCCCGTGCAGCGCGATAAGCTTGTGCGGCGGCTCATCGACATCCAGTACCGGAGGTCGAGTCTGGAATTCAAACAGGGCATGGTGCATGTGCTTGGCGATACCATCGAGGTTTTCCCTCCCGGCGGAGACACGGTGATCCGCATGGAGATGCCGTTTGATGAGATCGATACGATTCAGGAGGTGGATAGTTTCACGGGCGAATTGATCGCCGATCTGCAGGAAGTGATGATCTTCCCTGCATCCCACAACGTCACGAGCAAGGAGAAGATTGAGGGGGCGTGTAGCGGCATCATCACGGAATTGGGCGAACGCGAAAAAGAATTATTGACAATGGGGGAACTCGCCAAGGCTGAGCGGATTCGTCAGCGCACGGAGTACGACATCGAGATGCTCAAGGAGACCGGCTACTGCACGGGGATAGAAAACTACATGCGCTACCTCAATAATGACGGGGTCGCCGGTTGCCCGCCTTCCACCCTTCTCGATTACTTCCCGGAGGATTTCCTGCTCTTTGTCGATGAGTCTCACATTTCTATTCCCCAGGTTGGTGGCATGTACGAAGGCAACCGCAGCCGCAAGCAGACGCTCGTCGATTTCGGATTCCGCCTCCCCTCAAGCCACGACAACCGTCCGCTGAAGTTCCCGGAATTCGAGGAGCGCTTGAATCAGGTCGTCTACGTCTCGGCGACGCCGGGACCCTATGAGTACCGCCACTGCCGTATGCCGCCGAAGGGCGAGGCACAGAAAGATCTCGTTGTCGAACAGATCATTCGCCCTACAGGTCTTCTCGATCCCATCGTTATGGTAAAGCCAAGTAAGCACCAGATCGATGACATCACTCAAGAAATTGCCCAAGCCAAGAAACGTGGCGAGCGCGTTCTCATTACCACGCTCACAAAAAAAATGGCGGAGGACATGACGCAGTTCCTCGCCGATCGCGATGAAAAGGTGCGCTATCTCCATAGCGATATCGTGACCATGGAACGCATTGAAATTCTCCGCCAGCTTCGGACAGGAGAGATCGATGTTCTCGTCGGTATCAACCTGCTACGGGAAGGACTTGATCTTCCGGAAGTGAGTTTCATTGCCATTCTCGATGCCGACAAACAGGGCTTTCTCCGCTCCCGCGATGCGCTGATTCAGACTATTGGGCGCGCCGCGAGAAATCTCCACGGTCACGTGACGCTCTACGCCGATCGCGAGACGGATGCGATCAAGGCGGCTCTCGACGAGACCAACCGCCGCCGTGCTATCCAGGAGGCGCATAACATCAAGCACGGCATTACGCCGAAGTCGATCGAGAAGGCGATCCACGACATTGCCGAAGAACACAATAAATTGGAGCTGCGGCGTCCGCACAGAGATCCGCAGAAGATTCCCAAAGACGAGATGAAACGCCTCATTGAAGAACTCGAAAACCAGATGGATCTTGCTGCGCAGAACATGGAATTTGAGAAGGCAGCTGACTTAAGAGATGAGATTGAATTACTCAGGCGCAAGAGCAAGTAAAAAAAGACCAGGGCTCTTGCCCCGGTCTTTTCTCTATGCGTACCTGATTAATTTTCATCGTACTGCGCTCCTGTGTACTCATTCGTTTCACGATCGGCAGCCTCCATACAGGCTCCTCTGCGTCTCGGCGAGAACTTCTCGCATTCCTCATAGGCCTCTGCCATGCCGCTAGCGGCGCGGTGCTTGGTGTTGACCGTGCGCGTCACCTCGCTTGGGCGGTTATCGCTGCGGTGGTACTGCTCCCGTGAGCCGTCTATGTCGCCGTAGCGATACGAAACGACTTGCGCTGAGTAAAAGGTACCGGCGCCGACTGCTGTGCCCAAAAGAAGGCCCACCAGAGCGGCGACGAGAGTAGAATTGTTCTTCATACGGGTAATGGGGAAATGGATATGAATGTTGGAACTATAATAACATAATTTGTAATATTATGCAAGCATCAGGTTACCAAGGAAACCGTAGAGACCAAGGAAAGCATGGAACAGCCTCCATTAGCTCTTTGGATTCATGGAATACAATTATTCGTGTCCCTCCTGATACTCCGCTCCATCATTCGTGATTTCGATGCAGCGTGTGCGGCGAGCACCACTGAATTTCTGGCACTCCTCTGGAATGCTGTAACGTTTGCCGGCAGCCTCATGGCGACCCAAGCGTGTGGGGCTTGTTTTAGTTGAGTGTAGGTCTTTGTTCTGACGGATGATGCGGAAGGTATCTCGGTCGCTGTAGCGGTAGGAAACCGTTTGAGCGGTGAAATAGGTACCTGCCCCGATAACGGTTCCGGCAAGGATCCCGGCAAGAGCGGCAACGACCATTTGGCGGTTCTTCATAAAAATGATTGGGAATGGATATGAATGTTACTGATATTATACAATAATCAAGAAAAATAACAATACCCTACTTTCCTCAGCAATCTGCATGGATTGCTTGACGGTTAAATGCCGTGTGGTACTTTCATTGCCATTTTGTCAAATCCTATGCAATATCATCCTTATTCCATCGTCGCATTTCTGCCTGTAGCACTCATGAGTTCGGGGCTTTTCTGTACCGCTGCCTTTGCAGCCGAGGGTGCCTATACGGTCCACCCTTGGGAATTCCATGAGCGACGCTCATCCGACCACCGCAATCTCGATGTTGATTATGCGGAAGTGTATGACTTTTACTACAACAGTCCCCAGAGATCCATAACGCACGGACTCCACCCCCTCAACCGCCGCCGTTATTACAATCCTCGTCCGTATACCTTTCTCGGCAATCATGGTCTATTTGGTTCGTATGCCAATGAGGATGTCGATATTTACGAATACGATGCTGCGATCGGTCGTTGGGTTCGGGCGAGCAGTGTCGCAAAACCTGCAGTCGGTGTGGACTGTACAAACTATTCCTTCAACAAGCCGAACTATCGGGTGCCGCCGTTTGGATATAGGTGTCAGAAGTAATTTTGAAGATACAAGAAACAAGATACAAAGAAGATCCAATAAAAAATTCCAAAAGCCTCCCTATAGGAGCTTGGCATTTAGAATTTGTTTGTATCTTGTTTCTTGTATCTTCAGCATTTTATTCATCATTCAAAAATCTTCACTGCCTCTCTATACCCTTCTGGTGTCCCTGTATCCAGTCGCACTCCTTCACAGTGCACACCGTGGATCGGTATGTGCGGCAGATCGTGGATGAGTGCATCAATCAGGCGGATTTCCTTATGCTTGGATGTTGCAGAGTTCTTTCCGATCTTCTCAAGTGTTTTAAAAAGCGACTTCGGAATCAGATACCGTCCGACGATGCCCAGCGTTGATGGTGCTTTCGATGGGTGTGGCTTCTCCACCATTCCCTTGAGCTTCAGCACACGTTCATTCTTTGGATGGGCGCGATCTACCGTGACGATGCCGTATTTGTGCGTCTGTTCCTGCGGCACATTTTCCAGAGCAACAAACGCTCCGTGATCGGTTTTCGTGAGCTTCGCGGCGGCTTTCAGTTGCATCAATCCACTTTTCTCCCCCATGAAGAGATCGTCTCCAAAGAGTACGGCGACGCTTGAACTCTCCACCCAATCTGCCGCCTGCAACAGCGCATGACCATCTCCGAGCTGTTCATCCTGGTAGACCACATGTAGTTCAATTTCGTCGTAACGCTTCAGTTGCTCGAGGTAGTGGCTCTTCCCGCGCTTCAGGAGCTCCGCCTCCAGCGCGGCATCTTTGTAAAAGTATTGGGGAATCGCTTCCTTGCCGCGGCTGATCACGAAACAGATGCGTTGAATCCCGATGCTTAAGGCTTCATCGACAAGATGCGCGATGATCGGCTGGTTGCCGAGTGGCAGAAGCTCCTTTGGCACCACCTTCGTCCATGGCAGAAACCGCGTACCGAGACCGGCGACGGGGAGGATGGCTTGAGTGAGTTGCATGGAACGGAGTGTAGCGTCTTTTGAAGGCTTTCATGAGCCATTTATTCTTTACTTATCGCAAGATTGACATAATATTGCAATTGATTTTCTATCGTATATCGTATGCCTTCTCGCGAATCGCCCCCTCACGGAGGAAGGGGTGAAAGCACACCACCGGCATCGCCGGAAGTGCGGCTACAGAAAACACTCGAGGAATCGTTGGAGCACAGCACATGGGTGGGTGTACAGAGCCAACTCGATCGACTGCATGCTATCGGGGCGATGCCAACAAGCAGTCCTGATGAAGCGCGACGCCTCATCGCAGAGGACTTCAAGCAGTACAGAAATCGCAATGTTGATAGAGCCCATGCCGAAGAAAAAGACCGTCGTTATCGTGACGTTGCGGAACTGCTCGTACTCTCCGGCAATGCATGGCCGCTCGTGCAGACGGATTGGAGCGTCGATCGCATCGAGGCTGCCGAGAAGGCATTGGGAATTCAGAGCTTCCAGCAGCTTGAGCGCGTCATGGCCGAACGTTATGCGCATCCCGGTGATGTCCGGACGCGATCGCAGACGTGCGTGCATCTCCATAAAGGACCGGGTAACGGGCAGCTCATGTATTACTTGCGCAAAGGAAAGCGGAGGAACCGCGATCCCGATCCCGACTCTGAAGCGTGGAAGGGTGATCTCCTCTTTTGTGGCACAAAGCATGAGCGACCCAGAGCGGAGGTATGGGAAGAGGTTGGTGTCGGCGACAGACTCTATTTCTCTCTGGAGTCCGTGCTCCAGCGGTTTGTCCGTGCCGATCGCGCTGAGGATGCGGGCGTGAAGATGACCGTACATGTCCTCGGGCTTCTCCTTGCCGAGAAACTGGGGCACCACTGGTTTGATCGTGCACGGGACCAAGGGAGTGCTCTTCGGAAGGAGCAGCAGAAGCAGTCCATCGATCTCAATGATCTCTTTGCATTTCTTGCCCATCCAGAATGGGTATCTGCTGATCGCATCACTGATGCGGAAAAGTTTCGTTCCAGTGACGTGTCATCGGTGCAGAAACAAGCAGATTTGTGTGTTGCGGATGGTGCCATGATTGCCCAGGGCGCATATCGGGAATCGAGAGAGTTTGAGCATGATACGCAGGCGTCTCTTGATATTCTTGCCTCACAGAATCGGCTCTTGCGATGGATACGGTTGCCGCAGTGGGAAATTGATCGACATCTGAAGAAGAAACGCGGGGACATTCTTGTCCATATCACGCATCTTATTCATGCATTGCAGACCGCATGCAACGCGCAGCGACCGACATGGAAGACTGCCGTACAGCCACAGCATGTCGTCATCAATGATGCAATGCGAAGTTCCATTAGTGCACTGCAATCCATACAGGCGGATGCAGATGCGTGGGAGCCATGGAAGCTTCCTTCCAGTGTCGCAAGTCTCTGCACGTTGCTTGCAAGCAACTTGGTCGGTATGTCATCGGTTCGCAATCTCCTCCAGCAATCCAAATTAGACATTGCGCAGATGAGAAAGATCGTGATCAAAAGCGGAAGTGAGCCGGATGTCGCCAAGGGATCCGATACCCCAGATCCTCTCGTCTGCTTTCGAGAAGTCTTCGACGATCGATTTATGGATGCCCTGGAACAGCATGACCAATATAAGAAACCGGATTACCGTCTGCATTCTCCTCCTCTCGATCTCAATCGAGAGGGGCCGGAAATGTATTTGCACAATCTGCTCATCGGCAGATTCACCGACCGCGATACACACCAAATGATTCCCGGGGGTTCTTGCCTTCTTATTTCCGCAGTCCGTTCCGATTCCCATGAATCCCATCAAGATTTCGAGTCAGATATCGAGTGGAATCTCCGTACACTGAAACCCGGGGGCGTGCTGCTTACTGACGGTTTGCGGCAGTCCCAGACACGCATTCTTCGTTTCGCGCAGATACAATCTGCCATGGCAAAGGTAAAAGGGTCACCACTGCATGTTGAGGTGATATTGGACAAGAAATCCCATGATCCTGTTTCCGTACTCATCCAACGCCGGCATCCCACCGCCCGAAATGGTTTTTTAACAGAGTCGGATAAAAATGCGATGTTCAGCGATGCTGTCTATCGCAGGTCTCTTGCAGATGTCATGCAATTGCGCCCGGATATTCGGATCATCAATAGTATTCGCGGACAACTCATTGAACTTGCCGGCGGCAACGATAAAATTTTCTACCGTCTGCACGATCAAGTGCAGACCATCGTCCACAAGGTCATCCGGCGCATGGCGGCGGCGAAGTTGACCGAGCGCAATCACCTTATGGATTCCGGGATTGCCGAGGAAGTACGGGCGAAAGTACTTGTCGCGCGCGATAAGGATGATGAAAGTCAGCGTCCATTCTATGGGCGTCATCTCGATCGCGAGTCCTCTGTGAAGGCAGGTTTCTTAGGGGGAGACTTTTACGATAGTCGCACGCGGTTGCTTTCTCTTTTCCAAGCCGCACGGGAAGCACACATTCGCACGAAGTATGATGAGGCGCTCTATAGCACGCTCGTGGACCATCTCGCAGATGCAGGGTTTCAAGAGCATGCCGGCAGCACAGAATCGCCAGACAGGAACCAGAATTCCAGTACCGAGCGGACCATCGAAGAGCAGAGAAAGAACACCAAAACACTACTTTTAGATCTTGGATGCAATACCCGCTACGACCCCGATCCACTGCTGGATGATCATGACATCGACCAGGCGGTGGAAATCGTCGGTGATGCATTGCGTGCGGACGTTGTACCGAGACTCGGTCGCTGCGAAGAAAAGCCGATGGTGCGAGGGTTCCATGAGCTCCCTCCATCATCCATTCATGCCATTCCGCGGGGCGGAGAGCCATCCACGGGCTTCAATAGCCAGTTTTCCCGGCTATTCCATGAACTGCCTGCAAATGAAAAGTTCGCACTACCCGGTCTGAAGGAATCCCTTCGTCACAAGCGCTTAGAGCTCGTGGAACTTCTCCATAAACTCCGGAAGAGTTGCGGCAAGCCGCCGATCACACTGGTGCGCTTTGCGGATTGTCCGACCAATACCTTCCTCTGCAGAGAACTGGAGGGACTGCTCGGTCGAGATTATGCGCAGCTGCTGGAGCCGATCAGCATCGACTTTAATCCATCTGACCCGGAAAAGGTCATACGCCATATGCCTGTCGTGCATGCAAAATTACATGCCTCGCTCCAGCATCCAGGCCTCTTGATCGTTGGAGGGAGCTACTACGACGCACACGATGCGTACGGTTCGTTTTTCAAGGAGCATATTGGTCGTCAGATCCTCGATCAGGCGGCAGACCCTCGTTCTGGTGTGCACATGCACGGCATTTGCTTCGGGTACCAGACAATGGCGGATGAAATTGGAAGGAGGATGAAAGAACATGGTCTTGTGACCGAGGCCGGTGCGCTGGAATTCTGCCCTTCTCCGGTGCAGGTGACGCAACCACACCCCCTCTTCGACGGCTGCCCGCATACGATGACCCTAGCACAAACCCACAGCGGCCACCTCGGTGGTCTTTCGCACAGCATAGGAGGCGCTATATCTCCTATTGCCGTCAGTGGGCTGACGGGACATACCATCGCCTACTCCGCCTTTGATGGTCGTGTCACAGGAATACAGGCACATCCCGAGGTGCGCTTACGGTCGCCCAATGATCGTGCGGCTTTGATGAGGGATCTCACAACCATCGATTCCGCGCTCGAAAAGACCTTTGGTGTGCGAGCGCGCAGTATTGATAGTATGTGGCAGGAAGCTGCCAGTCGTGTGGAGGCGGAAGCAGGTCCCCACATTCTGGTCAATGCCCTCCTCCACCACATCCGTGGAATTCTCAACACGAAGCCGCAGTCTGCGAGAGCGCGAGGGCCACAATCGAAGCGTACCGCTCGATGAATTCATTCTCGAAAAGCTCGAGCTTCTTCTCCGGGCTCACATAGAGCGAGAGCGTGCCGACGAGTGCGTCCTCTACGATCAACGGGATAATGAGCATCGAGAGAAGATTGTGTTTCTTGGCGAGGTGCGGGGAGTGATACCGCGGTTCCTGAGTGAGATCGATCACCTTGAGCGGCGCGCGCAGAGTGAAAGCCTTCTCGGCAAGACCTCCCCGGAACTTGATAGCGGCTTTCCCCCGCCAATCGTCGGATAGTCCAAAGGAAGAGAGCAGTTCCAGGGATTTCTTCGCGGGGTTGTAGGACCGCAGCACGCAGGCATCGACGCGCGTGAGCATGATGACGGCGCTCACGACGAAGTCCGATAGTTGTTTGCGGGAATGCGTTGTCGTGCAGATCTGCACAAGATCAAAAATGTAGTCCATCTGCCTGCGCGTGATGCCGAATTTGTTATAGGCATCGCGGAGTTTCTGGTACTTGAGTGCGAGCTCCTCCTCGAATTTATTCTGTGCCGTGACATCGCGGGCGATCAGCAGCCACATGTCCGATCCTTTCCCCGCGTCATCAGACGGCGCCGGTGTGATGGTTGCCGCGAGCCGGACGATTTGCCCGTTCTTGTGTTTGGCTTCGAGCTGATGATTGTATCGAATACTCGTGCGCGTGAGGGTGGCATCCACCCCTTCCATATGGAGCGTCTTGCGGATGGATTTTCCCAGCACATCTTCTTTCTTGAATCCGAACATCATCCTGGCGCCCTTGTTCCATGACCGCATCAGACCTCGCTCATCGAGAATGATAATGGCGTCGTTAGCACTCTGGATGGCGTGCCCGAGAAGACGCTCCATTTTTTCTTTCTTTTTCAGCTCCGTCAGATCCGTCATGATGCCGATGGTGCCTCCATCAGGCAGCGGTGTGCCGCTTAAGAGCACGGGGATCTTCCGTTTGTCCTTCGTTAGCAAATTCCCCTCATAACTCGAACTGACGCCCTTGCGTCGCTCTTTTTTGTTCACGGATCGCACGCGCTCCGCGCTCTCCCTGTCCCAGAAATCATACGAGGGACGTCCCAGCATTTCCTCCATGGTGTAGCCGAGGAGCTTGCAGAACTTGGGATTGGCGTAGATGGTGCGCTCTTCGTTGTCCCCTATCCACACTGCTTCGTTCATGTGGTCGATAAGCCGTTGCTGGATGACGCTAACGTCGGGAGTTTTCATAGATTTTTTTGCGGGTGGAAGAGAGCGATGCATGTGCGATCCAATCGGAGCGACCATGTTTTGCCACGTCGGAAACGATTGCCACGCAGTCGGCGTTCTTGAGAGGAGCGCGGATGTCCCGAAGGCGTCCGTTAATGCGTGCAGCCCGCGCCCTGTCGCCGAGCTTGGTATGGATCTGATAGGCAAAATCGATTGCCGTTGCTCCGGGGGGAAGTTTCACGATATCTCCATCGGGAGAGAGACAGAGGAGCATCTGCTCTTGCTGTGCGTGCTCGGAGAGGAAGAGGAAATGCGAGAGGATTTTTCGCTCCTTTTCCGTCAGGATTCGCATTTCCTTTGCCCGAGCGTATACCCAGTGAGAGGCAAATCCCTCCTCGGCGAATTCATGCATGGCGCGGCTGCGGATCTGAATTTCCACAGGCAAATCAAATGCCGGCGTAATGCCGCTGAGGACGGTGTGCAGACTCTGATAGCCGTTCGCTTTGGGGATCGTGATGTAGTCTTTGAAGCATTCGGCGACGGGCTGGAAAAGATCGTGGAGGAGATTCAGAACATCGAAACACTCCTCGGCATTATTGTTTTTGAGAATGATGCGGAATGCGAAAATATCCCGCAATGCCAGAGGGCTCTCATGCCCCTTGCGCTGCAATTTGCCGTAGATGCTATACAGGCTTTTGTATCGACCCTGGATTTCGCAGGCATGTCCGCGTTTTTTCAGGAGCGTATCGAGCACTGTCCGGATGGTACGAATCACATCGTGCGATTTCCTCTGATACGTGGTGAGATAGCGTTCAACGGTGCGGTATTCCCCAGGAGAAACAATGAAAAAGCACAGACTGTCGAGAAGGGTTTTTTCCGCGAAGAGACCGAAGCGTTCACAGAGCGGCGAGAGTATGTGGAGATACAGCGTAGCGAGACGTATGTTGATTTTTGTACGCTGTTCCCGTTCCAGGGTTTTATGGAGGACGTTCAAAAATGTCTGGAGGACTTCCGGGGAGGATGTGCACTGCACCAGGAAGTATTCACTCAGCATCTCCCGGTTTTTCGGCGCATTGTTTGTGAGTGTCAAAAACCGCATCCATGTACGAAAATTCTCATGGATGTTTTCTGCCTTTTTCTTGCGGAGCCTCCCCTGCATTTGCCATCTATCCTAAGCGGTTCCGCCTCTGCTGTACATTTTTCCCGTCCTCAGAATTTGACTCTTTCTCCAAAATCGCCTACAATACTCCGAAACCTATACCCACACCCCCATGACCAAATTGGATTCCGCACTCTCGAAGGTTCAGAACCTCTATGTGCTTCAGGTACACCTCTGGAACGTCCTCGATGCAAAAAATCTGAGTCCAGCCATGCGCAATGAAGCGAAGAAACAACTCAGAGAATTCGCATCACTTCTGCGGAGTGCAGATTGGCATGTGATGGGTGGAGAGGATGTCTATACGGCGCTCAAGCAGATGCAGGCGGATGTGGCGAGGAAACTGAAGGGAAGAGGAACCATTTCACAGAAGCCGAGCGTGCGGGGAAGGGCGGGAAAGAAGCGGTAGAATCAAGATACAAGATGCAAGATACAAATAAGACACAAGAACTAAATCTCAAAAAGCCTCCGGAGCGCTTTGGATATTGGAGCTTAGGATTTATTTGTATCTTGCATCTTGTATCTTCTATTTTCAGATCTCCGAAATCCTGACGATTTTTACCTTATCCTCTTTCGGTATCAGAATTTTTAAGATGGAATCCTTGCTAAAGGTCGCTTTCACTTTCCTTGGATCAATGACTGTTGGGAGCGTCACCGTCCGCTTGAATTCCCCCCAGAAGCATTCTTCCAGATAGTACTGATCGGCGGGGATTTGATCGGACATTCTGCGGATGCCGCGGATCGTAAGCGAGCGTTCATCCACTTCGATGTCGAGATCGGCAAGCCGTACGCCCGCAATCGGCGCGCGGATGATGTAGTAGTTGTCGACTTCGTAAATATCGACGGCGATCTGACCGACGGTCTTCCCGGCAGAAGAGCGTTTAGCATTTTGTGGAGCCGTTTCACCCGCTACAGCATCCGGCATTTCCTGTGCGGATTGAAAAGCGGAGAAGATCCCGTGGAAGGGAGAAGGGGTCATTTCCGTGAATGGTACTCGTATGGAGGGAGTATTTGCAAAGGGTGATCTCCATCTCCAGAGACTCCTCCATCCCCCCGACCCCTTCCTCTACGGGAGGAAGGGGAGCCCTGTTTCACGAGTGAAGGAGCACGATGTTTCCTTGTTGCATGCAAACAACACACAACAAACATTCCCCTCCTCCTGCCTGCCCACCGAAGCCTTGGCGAAGGTGGGTGGAGGAGGGGTTAGGGGTGGAGGAGTTCAGTGGAATTGCATCAATGCCCGTTCCCCGTTGCTCTCCGGTGCCTCCACCATTCATGTAATCCGGGCAGGAGTGATACGACAATGATTGCCAGCACTACCAGTTCAAAATTCTCCCGCACCACGGGAATATTCCCAAAGAGATATCCGCCACCAACAAACGGAATCACCCACAGGATTCCGCCGATCACGTTGTACATTGCGAATTCAGTGTAGGGCATTCCTCCGACTCCTGCGATGAATGGCGCGAAGGTTCGCACGATCGGCACGAAGCGCGCGAGGATGATCGTTTTCTTGCCATGACGCTTGTAGAATTCCTGGGTACGATCCAGATATTCCTTCTTGAAGATGCATCCGCCGCGTGCAAACGCCTTGGGTCCCAAGAAATGTCCTGCGGAGTAGTTCACGGCGTCGCCGAGGATGGCTGCGGCTGTGAGAAGTCCGATCAGTATCCCGGGATCAAGTGAGCCCATCGCGGCAAAAGTTCCTGCCGCAAAAAGGAGAGAGTCGCCCGGAAGAAACGGCATCACCACCAATCCCGTCTCACAGAAGATGATGAGAAACAGAAAGCCGTACGTGAGCGGACCGTACTGCGTGATGATCGCGCTTAAGTGCTCGTCGATGTTGAGAATGAAATCAATGAGTTGCATGTCAAAAGGGGAACAGCCGCAGGGATGATACTATTGCACCGTGACTATTCTCCAGTCGATCATCCTCGGCTTACTCCAAGGTTTCACCGAGTTTCTCCCGATCAGCAGCAGCGGGCATCTATTGCTTGCGGAATCCGCGATGGGGTTACCCCTCGACCGCCTGCAGGATTTCGATGTTCTTCTGCATGCGGGAACGCTTTTCGCGCTGATCATCTGCTATTCCTCCGACTGGTGGAGGATGGCGCGTTCTCCGTTCAACGGAGACAGACAGGGGCAGAAGCTTTTGTTCCTTCTCACCCTTGCTACGATCCCCGGGGTCATTGCAGGTTTTTTTCTTGCAGAGATCATCGGGTCTTCGCTTCGCTCTGTGAGCAGCGTGGGATTCGAATTCATCGCCAACGGATTGATCCTCATCGCCGCGGAACGCTTCGCGCAGGCGCGCACGCGCGACGCATTAAACATCGGTGATGCCGTCATCATTGGCTGCGCGCAGGCGCTCGCGCTTTCGCCGGGGCTCTCCCGATCGGCGCTTACGATCGCTGCGGGGCGCATGCTCAAACTGCAACGACCAGATGCATTAGATTTTTCCTTTTTGATGGCGACGCCGATCATCGCGGGAGCGACGCTTTTTGCCGCAGCAGACATCGCTTCGGGTGATGTGTTGCTCCCGTCTCTACCGGTGATAGTTGTAGGCATCACCTCGGCGCTTCTTGCAAGTGTCGTGGCAATATTGTTTCTTCGGCGTTTTGTAGCCAAAAAAAGCCTTGCGCTCTTTGCATGGTATCTCATTCCCATGGGTCTCTTGCTTTGCGTCCGCACTTGAGACAAGATGCTGTGCCTGTGACGCACAGATGCACGATGTGCCCGCGTCCATCTCTTTTTCCCACGATTCATCATGTCCTCCATCCAGCTCCTCAATGCTATCAAGCGCCTCCGCTTTGAGCGGGGCATGACCCAGGAGGAACT
>MFXW01000001.1:0-7112 GCA_001787585.1 Candidatus Peribacteria bacterium RIFCSPHIGHO2_02_FULL_53_20 | reverse complement strand
TGCCCGCCTACCGACAGGCAGGTCTGCCCGCAGCTGGTGCATGTGCCTCGCAGCCGAGACGGCTGCGGTTACGCAATTCTCCGTGCATCCTCCACAAACACCTGCACCCCCCTTTTCCCGTTCCAGTTGTCCACGCCGATGCGACAGACAATATCGAGAGGACAGGAGAGTTGATCGAAGAGTGATCCCATGCGAAAACCCACAGCCTTGTGACCGGCGATTCTCGCTTGCAGATGGGCTCCGTCCGTCCCCACACGCCGCAGCGCCGTCGCTTGGATATTCTGAAGCAGGAAGCGCGGTTCGGGATTCCCCTGACCGAATGGCTGGAGCGCGTCGAGCGCGTCGACAAATGCAAGAGAAATCGCGGATGTCTCGATGCGCGCGTCGATGTCGATACTCGGAACAAGATCGCGCATGGGCACATGGGCGGCGATATCTTCTGAGAGGCGTTTCGTGAGTTCTTTCCACCGGTTTACCCGGAAACTGCACCCAGCGGCCTGCGCATGTCCCCCGAAGCTTTCCAAAAGATCACTGACTTTGCTCAGCCCTTCAGTGACGTGGTAACACGCGGGGCTCCGCAGTGACCCTGTTGCATACTCTCCGTCGATTGCGGCGACGATGCTCGGTCGTCCGGTGCTTTCCGTGAGTGATCCCGCGATCAGTCCGATGATGCCATGCGGATACTCGGCAGAAGCGCTTGCCATGAGCGGCGCATCCCTTTGCATTTCCTCTGTGACGCGCAGCACGAGTGTTTCTGTGATCTCCTGGCGTGCGCGGTTGAGCTGATGCAGTCGTTCGATGTACGCACCTCCGCGCAGAATAGCATTGAGCGCGAGCGTCGGGTCATCCATGCGTCCGGCGGCATTCAGCCTCGGCGCAATGCGGAAAGCGATGTCCGTGCTCGTGAGAGCGGCTGTGCTTCCCACGCTGTCTCGGAGAGCTGCCAGTGGTCCCTCTTGCATGGATTGAAAGGAAAGGAGACCGCGCTGCACGATCGCGCGGTTCACTCCCCTCAGTTCCACGAGATCTCCCACCGTTCCCATCATCGCCAGTGCCCGGTCACCGTGCATGTCTTCCCATGCGCCGTTCTCCAGAGCATTCAGAAGGAGAAACGCCATGCCCGCTCCCGAGGGGTGTGGAAGCGGAAAGCCC
The DNA here is from genome assembly GCA_001787585.1 of Candidatus Peribacteria bacterium RIFCSPHIGHO2_02_FULL_53_20. GTDB lineage: Bacteria > Patescibacteriota > Gracilibacteria > Peribacterales > Peribacteraceae > 2-12-FULL-55-11. The sequence goes on along the minus strand of MFXW01000001.1, from coordinate 5,960 downwards.
GGCGTGAGTGCGGGATGTAAAAGCGCGAAGGCCGGCGGCACTTCCGCCGGTACGTGGTGGTGATCGACGACGATGACATCAATCCCCTTTATCTGGAGCATCCGGATCGGCTCGATTGCTGAGATACCCGTATCGACAGTGATGAGGAGCTTGATGCCCTGTGCGATCCATTCCTCCGCAATTCTTTCCGAAAGACCGTAGCCATCATGCACGCGATGGGGCAGGCGGACGGTCGGTGTCATTCCCTTGCGCTCGAAGTACCGCACCATTTGCGCCGCCGCAGTGATGCCGTCGCAGTCGTAATCCCCAAAGATCCCCACGGATTCCCTAGTTGCTACGGCATGCCGTATGCGTTCTACAGCACGTGCGAGATCCGGAGGTGATGGGATCGTGAAACCCGACTCCAGAAGACCACGCGATAGCGTGAGTGTCCTACGGACGGTCGAGGCATCTGTCACGGGCAATTGATCCAGAACGCTGCCATGACGTGCCTGCCATTTTTTGCCGCGGAGAGAAAGGGTTTGAAGCATGGAGGCAGAGTAGCAGAGGGGGGCATCGGCTCGAGGATTTTGTTTATTGGACTATGAAAAGAGCTCTATTTGTAGAGGAAAACGACGTTCTATGGACAGAGAGAACGAGAGAGAATTGTGTTGATTTGGTGTCCGCAAAAAACTTACCAAACACAATAAGCACAACAATCCGTTACGCCAACCACGATCCCCTCTCCGCCTTCCGCGCTCTGCGCAGTGTCCACCCTACAGCTCCGATCATGGTCGTCGCAGCCAGCCATGCTCCTGCCCCAGTCGGAGCAAGCGGAGGTGCGCCAGCGTGCAAAGCATCTCCCTGGGTCGTCGCGCCGTACTGCAGAACATTTTGGCGATCATTGATGCGGCTGAGGAGCCGCAGCGTGCGAAGCAATTCAAGATCAGTCGATGTCAACGTCGGTTCCGCTGCGGGGTCATCCGTTCCTTCCTCATCTACCGGAATGAGTTCCTCTTCGGGAATCTCTTCGGGAGCTGCCGCATGCTGGATGGCAAATGCATCCTCCTGTTCGCGTGTACGACGCTCTGCAGAGGTCTCTGCCTGACGATTACTTCTTGCTACCGTCTCTCGGGCTGTTGGCGGCAGGAAAAATTCCTTGCTGAGGAGGACATCTTCCGCAGTCATATACGCCGACGCGACACTGGGGATGAGCGTGAGTGCGACGATTGCCGCAGTTGCCAGTCTCTGGAGGGTCGGGGAGGGCATCAAAGTAGTATAGCGGAAATAGGACTTTGTCGCAATGTCTTAACATTCTGTTCCTCCACCCAATTCACACACAAATACCTCCTGCAGGTCGAGAATGTCGTCACCGTCGCTGTCGATGAGCAGCGGATCGAACTCCCCCTCGTCGAGTACACCATTGATATTCTTGTCCTCGCCGCGGAGCCTTCTGCCCTTATCCACCTTGCAGATGCCGTCGCAGAGTCCGTCGCCGTCCGTGTCCCATTTTGTGGCATCGGTTTCGCCGTTATCGCGGTGACCGTTGCGGTTGGTATCTTCGATGCCGTCGATGAGACCGTCGCCGTCACTGTCACGGAGCACGGGATTCGTCGCGAGGAAGAAGGTTTCCGGTCCATCTTTGATGCCGTCCGCATCCGTATCGGCGTTTTGCGCGTCGCTGCCTATGTCACGCTCGACTGCACTGTTTGCACGGTCTTTGTCGTTGTCCGTTCCGATGGGGAGCGGTTGTTCGGTCATCAAATAGCACGAGGTTCCTCCACGGAAGATTTCCTGCTGGTGGCGGATGGCCCCGCGGTACGTGCGCTCCTGATTCAAATCCTCCTCTGTCAGATCCTCCTCGACCGTGAAATTCTCCTGGCGCAGGTTCATTTGCTGTTCCAGACGCATTTCTCGTTCTTTGTGTGACAAGAAGATTGTCCCCGGGAATTGCCGCTTGCTGAGTGCAGAATCTCGATCGTAATCCTCCGGAAAACAGTATCCCCAAAATCGGATGTCTCTCCCGCGGTAACCGGTAAGTACGTCCAGTGTCATCTGCGAGGCATCATCGGGAATCTGGATGATGACATTGGTGTCTGCCGGCGCGGTCGTCCCCTTCTCCATCTGATCCGCACTGATCGTTTTCCAGGGAACCGCTCCACGCAAGTGTGAGGGAAGGAGGCGTCCCTCTAGAGACGTTCCCTGATCCACCGCAGTGACCACTACTGCAAGCGTCAGCACACCGAGGCTCACCGTGAGCCACTGCATGCTCTTCCGGATGCCGTGAAGGAGAGGACGAGGCATATCGAAGTATTATATCACAGAATTGCCTTTCTCAGAAGGTCTTCAAAGTGGCGTCAATTTCGAATATCCGGGTATCCCGATACCCCGGTATCCCGATATCCGAATACTTCCTTCCTCATGTAATCTTTCCGTGTGCCTAAAGATTTCTACTCCATTCTTGGTGTTTCCCGCGATGCTTCTCCCGAGGATCTTAAAAAAGCGTACCGAAAGCTTAGCAAAGAATTGCATCCCGATAAGCATAAAGGGGATAAAGACGTGGAGCATAAATTCAAAGAGATCAATGAGGCGTACGAGGCGCTCTCCGATCCTCAGAAGCGAAAAACATACGACCAGTTTGGTCGGGTAGGGAATGGCGGCACACACGGGGGCGGTGGATTTGATTTCTCGGGATTTTCCGGAGCACAGGGTGGAGACTTCGGCGGTATCGGCGATCTCTTTGAAACATTTTTTTCCGGTCGCGGTGGAAGGGCACCGAAAAAAGAAGAAGGGCGTGGTCGCGATCTGGAGATGCGCGTGCGGATTGACTTTATGGAGAGCGTGACTGGCGTGCAGAGGAAGATCGCCGTCCGCCGGTTGCAGACGTGCACGGAGTGCAAGGGTCAGGGCAATGCTCCCGGCGCCGCCACGGTGACATGTGGCGAGTGCGGAGGCACGGGGCAGCTCACCCGCACCGCGCAATCCTTCTTCGGCACGATCCGCCAGAGCGTGCTTTGTGCGAAGTGCGGAGGATCGGGGAAAGTGCCCGAGAAGATGTGTGCGATCTGTGACGGCGAGGGGCGGGTGCTCTCCAATGACGAGGTGACGGTCGATATCCCTGCAGGTATCGCAGATGGTCAGACACTGCGGCTCCGCAGCCACGGAGAAGCTGGCAGGCGCGGCGCGACTTCTGGCGATCTTTTCGTGCGCATTGATGTCCCTGCAGACACGCGATTCACGCGTGAGGGCGATGACATGCATTCGGCGATGGTCATAACGGTGCTTCAGGCGATGCTCGGAGACGATATTGCTGTCGATACGGTTCATGGTTCTGTGTCCTTGCGCATTCCGCCGGGGACACAACCCTCCCAGGTATTCCGTCTGAAGGGGAAAGGGATGCCCGCACTCAAAGGACGCGGTCATGGCGATCACTATGTCACCGTGCGTGTGGAAGTTCCGACGAAGCTGTCGCGGGAGGAGAGAAGGTTGCTTGAAGAATGGAAAACATTGCAGTCATAGATTGTCTTGGGAATGAGATGTTGCAGGTTGCAGGTTGCAATTTCTTTTCTGCAACGTGCAACTTGCAACATTCCCTTGTGCTATCCTTCCCCTCAAGTCATGCCCTCTGCACTTCTCCGGCATCGGTTCGGCATCGGCTCGGTGATGGTAGCCGTTGTCCTTGTCTCGGCGGTTCTTTCGGAAGTCGTACGTTATTCCTCAGATAAACAGGTAGCGCAAGTGGCAATGGGAGGAGATGTATCCGCTGATGTTTCCGGGGCAGTGGCTGGAGGACCCGCAGCTGGCGGAACTATGGGTGGCGGCTCAAGCATTCCCGGTGGAAACATGGGTGGAATTGCGGGCGACCCCGGCGGTGATATAGGGGGTATAGGTGGCGGCAGCAGCACGGGGCAGGCAAGCAGCGCCGATGAGAGTAGCAGCGCCGGCGGGTTGGGCGGCAACAACGGAGGATTCTCCAGTTTTGGTGGTCTAGGCGGGGACATCGGAGCAATTGGTGGGCAGAGTTCCCAGGGCAACAATTCCTCCAGCACCGGACAGCAGTCCTCTTCCGTCGTCGCGCAATCGTCTTCCGCAGCAAACTCTTCATCCGCCGCCCCACCATCTTCCTCCGCTCCGCGATCTTCTTCAGCAGGAGGAATTTCCTCCTCGCCTTCGTCGTCATCTCCTCCGGCATCCAGCGCTCCACCACCACGATGTGGCGATGCGAAGGTGGATTTCGGGGAATCCTGCGATCCCTGTGCGCCTCCTGGGCGGCCCACAACTGATGCAAACTGCACTGCACTTTGCAGCCCTGCGCGCTGCGGGGACGGATTCATAGACCGCCGCCGCGGTGAAGAGTGTGATTACGTTGGACTCAATGTGGATGAAGCGCAGTCACCGTTCGTTACCCGCGATGAAACGACGTTCGCGCGGTGTATTTCCGACAGCGCGTGCAGCGGCGGGTATTGTCTCTACAGCCACTGTTGGTCGCTCAGATGGCTTGCATACTGGGGTTGGACGGATAGCGCTCTGTGCCCGCAGAACTGGACGAGGATGACGGCAGAGGGGGGCACTACGGAGTCCATCGGCGCACCCTGCAATGATTTTGCCAATCCGCGCTGCCGGGAGTTCCTCGGTGACGGCTGCGCGATCAGTTGCAAGCTCGAGCGTTGCGGAGACCAGATCGTGCAGGTCGGCTATACCACTGCGCAGGGGCGGCATTACGGGCTCACGGAAGAGTGCGATGACGGCAACATCTTTCCGGGCGACGGGTGCTCGGATCGCTGCACGTTCGAGCGTGCAAGCAGTAGTGCAACAAGCAGCATCCCCACGTACTCCGCCGCTTCCTCGTTGGGATTCTGTGACCAGTTCCCGCATCTCTGCGCGGCGAACTCTTCTCTGCAGGGTTTCACGTTCGATTATTCCGCTCCCGCTCGCCTTTCTTCGGCACCGTCGTATAACGCTCCGCCGCCTCCGCCGGCAAGCAGCGCCCCTGCTGCCGTTGCGATGCGCATTCCCGCTTGTGGAGACGGGCAGCTAGATCCGGGTGAGGAATGCGATCATGCCTCAGGGAATTCCGATACAGTTTCCGGCGCGTGCCGTCTGCAGTGTCGGAATGCATCCTGCGGAGATTTTGTTGCGGATTACACTCTCGGCGAGCAGTGCGATCAGGGTGTTGGAAACTCTGCCACGGAGGCGAACCGGTGCCGTCCCGACTGCTCACTGCCACGCTGCGGCGATCAGGTCGTTGATCGCGGGGAAACCTGTGATGACGGCAATCCTCTGCCGGGTGATGGCTGCACATCCTTCTGCACGTGGGAGACCATCGATGCCATCCAGCCACAATGTGGCGACAGGCGCATTCAAGGAGGCGAGCAGTGTGATGACGGCAATCTAATGGGCGGAGACGGGTGCTCTGCAGCGTGCCAGGCGGAATTTGTTCTTGGTGCCTTGGAACAACTAGATCCCGTTCTCGTAGCAGGTGGTGTCGTCTGCGGTGATGGTGTTCTCCTTGACCCCGAAGAGTGCGATGACGGCAACCCCGATCCGGGTGATGGCTGCTCCCCACTCTGTACAAACGAACTCCCTGTGTGTGGGAACGGCATTCTCGAAACAGCTGAGCAGTGCGATGATGGAAACTTGTTCGATACGGATGGTTGCAATGCACAGTGCCAGGTAGTCGCGCCGCCAAAACCAGCTGCTCCCCCTCTCGTTGCGCAGGTCATTCCCCTTCCAGAGCCTCCTACCTATACCTATATTCCGGTACGCGCTCCCATAGGTGATACAGGTCCTGCGGCGATTGCGGTGATGGCAAGTGGGGCGGCGGCGGGCGTGGGGTGGATGCGGCGGAGGAGGAAAAAAGTTGCTTAGCGGAAGATCGCCATCTTCCGCGATTGTTATTGGTAGACACGCGGAGGTAACGAACCTCCGCTATGTTGATGTATTTCACACATCCAAATTCTCCAATCCATCCTGCTTACTTT